>CAXAWD010000007.1:0-19828 GCA_963972325.1 uncultured Acidimicrobiaceae bacterium | reverse complement strand
GGACGTGTTCAACCCCGGCAATGCGGCCTGGTACGACTTCCTGGTCAAGAGCGAGCTTGACGACACACCGCCGTCGCCCGGCTCGGTGTACATCCGGTGGGAGTTCCGCGACCAGGCCGCGGTCGAGGAGTTCGAGGCGAACGAGCTGCCGGCCGGGTTCACGATCGCGCCGACCCGGTTCCTCGAATCCGATCCGCCCGAGGGTCGTTACTTCCTCGCGCTCAACCTCTACAACGGGGGTGGCGGCATGATCGTCGGCGGGGCGCGGGCCGAGTGGGACGTGTTCGTGCATCCGCCCGACGGTGCCGACCCCGGTGCGGGCACCCGCCCCCGGTTCATGGTGGTCGACGTGGCGGCCGAGGAGGTGTCGGCCGACTCGGGCAACCTGCTGACGCCGGCCGAGCCGGTCTCCCACCAGCTCGTCGACGGGGTGGTGACGAGCAGCGTGCGGCGGATCGACGAGGAGGTGCCGGCGTTCGAGTCGAGCTTCCCGGTGCCCGATCCCGCCCGTGACGAGGTGGCACGGTTCACCCGTGAGATGGCGATCGGGAACGACTACATCTACTGGGCGCACGGCGTGTCGGATCGGGTGCTCTACAACGCCAGCACGTTCAACCACGACGCCTACTTCGTCGACGCGTCGCAGCTCACGGTCACCGACAACACCCGGTGGACCGAGTACCTGAAGCCGACCGTCACCGACGCGGTGTACTACGACAACACGCTCGAGTACGTCGCTTCGCCGATGGCGAACCTGGTGTCGTCGGAGCATCTCGACATCACGCCGGAGTGGCGGGCGGAGTTGCTCGGGTTCGTGAACAACGGGCACCAGGTGGGCCTGATGCGCAAGGCGGTCGAGCTGCTGTTCCGTGGTCGGGCCGATGCGCTCGTGCCGTTCAGCGTGTCGAACGAGACCCCGTCGACCTACTACCACTTCGAGATCACCGACCCGGTCGCGATGGAGGCCGCGCTCGACCTCCCGCCCGGTCACCGGCTGGCGCCGACCCGGTTGCTCGAGGGTGGCGACGCGGGTCTCTACCTCACGCTGTCGGTGTTCGAGGTCGACGACTCGATGGAGGGGACCCGAGCCGAGTGGAGCGTGTACACCGACGACGGCGACGGTCGCCCGAACATGATGATCGTCGACCTGCTGACCGAGGACGTGGCGTTCGACCCGGTCAGCGTCGTGAACCTGCCGAGTGTGGTCGATCACGAGCTCGCCGATGGTGTGCTCACCACGCGGCTGTCGTCGGGCACGGTCACGTTCGAGGCGTCGTTCGACACGGCTTCGGTGTCGGGGTCGGCATCGGGGTCGGCGCCGGCGGCGACCACACGGGAGCTGTCGCTCGACTGGATCGAGGCCGGCGACATCGTGTGCCGTCTCAACGGCATCTGCGACAAGTTCTTCTACGACGCGGAGACGCTCGACGTTCCCGTGAACGTGGCGGCCGCGGACTCGATGGTGGTCGATGCGTTCGTCACGCCGTGGGACGAGTTCGTCGCCGCCGAGCCGAGCGTGGTGTTCCACCGCGACAACGCCCAGGAGTACGTGACGAAGCGGTGGGAGAACCTGGCGGTGCCCGTGGACGAACTGCCGTTCACCGGTCTCGACGATCCGACGCACACGATCGGCGGCAGCGGGACGCTGGTGGGGCACCCCGGCGACGTCGCCGACTCGGTGTACGTGTACACCGGTGATGCCGCGGTGGACGGTGACGGGCTGACGTTCGCCATCGACCAGCAGGTGAACAACGCGCTCGGCGAGGGTCACATCTACACGACTGGCAGTTTCGATCTGGCGGCGGGCACCGGCACGCAGACGGTCGTCGACTGCCAGGGCCCGGCCCTGTTGTGTAGCGGCATCGTGATCGGCTCGACCGAGTTCTACACGGCTCAAGATCTCGACGCCTCGGATCCGGACACGATCGAGTGGCGGCTCGACGTCGTCGTCGACCTCGGCGGCACCTTCGGGCTGGCCGACAGCACGTCGACGTTCACCGCAACCAGGGTCGGCTGAGCCGACTCGCCTCGTGTCGGCAGCGGCCGGCCCGCGCGTCAGGGGACCAGTCGGACAACGATGAGGAGCACCGACGTCCACGCGGCGGCGAACGTGACGAGCCACTTGATCTGACGGTTCATGCCCTCGGTGAACTCCGCCCGCAGATCTCGCGTGGCCTACGGGGCGCGGGCGGCTCCTGACGCGAGCGAGATCGTTCGGTCGTCGCGACGCGTGACTCAGCAGCCTGACGCTGCTTGCAGGGCTCGGCACAGCTCGGGCATGCGGTGGGGTGGGAGGGCGGTGACCCGTCGTCGGAGAGTGTCACGGGGGATGGTGTGGAGGTTGTCGAGGTTGGCGACGCACTCAGTGGGCACGCCGTCGGCCGGGCTGAGCGCCAGTTCCGAGACCAGGCCTCTCACGGTGCGCGTGATGGCCGCGACGACGATCGAGCCGATGCGGTCGGCGACGGGGTCTCGGGTGAGGACGAGCACTGGGCGATCGCCGCCCGGCGTGGCGGCCCACCAGACCTCACCGTGCTTCATGGTCGTGCCGCCTCGTCTGGATCTGTGTCAACCCAGTCCGCCCAATCCTCTGCCGGACCCCAGTCGGCGATCGCGGCCAGGGCCGACTCGCCGTCGGTGAGGGGCAACGCCTGCCATCGGTCGGCGTCGTGTTCGGACGCCAGCCGGTTCAGGTGGAGGCGGACCGCATCGCGTAGCAGCGCTGATCGATCGACGCCGAGCACGTCGGCCCACTGTTGGATCGTGTCGGCGTCCTCGTCGTCGACGCGGAAGCTGAGCATCGTCATACAGATAGCGTACTTCGTCATACGGTCGGATGTCGCGCCGAGTCGTGGCGGCTCGCCTCGCCGGTGATCTGGCTACGGGACGAGTCGGACGACGGTGACGAGCACCGATGTCCACGCGGCGGCGAAGGTGACCAGCCACTTGATCTGTCGGTTCGTCGCCTCGACGAACTCCGTTCGGAGTTCTTGCATCTCGCCGCGCAGTTGCATGCCGAGTCGTTCGACGGAGGTGTCGACGTGGGCGCGCACGGCCACCTCGGAGGCACGGAGGTCGTCCTTCGTCGCGACGTCGTGCCAGGTGACGGGCGGCAGATGGGACATCAGGGTGTCGGCCTCCTGTTGGCCGAGCACCACTTCGGCTTGCGGTGCAGGTTGAGTCTGGGGCGGTCGTCGACCGGCATGTCGTTCTCCGCGATCAGGTGAGCGAGGGGAAGTCGGTACGAGAAACGGTACCAGAGGGCTGTCGCAGCGTGAGCGGGCCGGCGACGTGGATCGGCGTGGATCAGAGCAGCAGGCGGGCGGCGGCAAGTGCGAGGGCGACGAGCCCGGTGTTGAACGTGACCATCCACCGGATCTGTCGCTCCATTGCCTGCGAGATCTCGGCGCGGACCTCGTGACGCAGGTTGGCGCCCAGCGCGTCGAGGTCGGCTTTGGTGGCCACGTCGTTCCAGGTGACCGGTGGAAGGTGTGCCATCAGAGTGTCTGCTTCGTCGTGCCCGAGCACCGCTTCGAGTTTGCGGTGCAGGTTGAGTCGTGTGCGGTCGTCGACCGCATGTCGTTCTCCTCGATCAGCGAACGAGGAGAAGTCGGTACGAGAAACGGTACCAGAGGGGTGTGGCGGCCTGCCCGGCTCCGGTGGGGTGGCATGTGGCCTTGCTGGTCGCGTGCCTCGCTAAATTTCCAGCGTGTACTTCGGGCCGACCAATCACCGCCTTCGCATCTCCCTCGACGACGTGGCACCCGAGGTGTGGCGCAGGGTCGAGGTCGCCTCCGACACCACGCTGCCGCAGCTGGCGAAGGTTCTTGTCGCGGCGATGGGGTGGGAGGGCTACCACCTGCACCAGTTCGTTGTTGCCGGCATGTACTTCGGGCCGGGCGATGGCGAGACCTCACGGTTCACGATCCCGTATGAGCACATCACCTTGGAGCAGATCGCTCGGGAGGGTGCGGAGTTCGAGTGGCACTACGACTTCGGCGACAGTTGGTCGCACCGGGTGGTGGTCGAGCACGTGGGCGAGCCGGAACGGGCCGATGCTCCCGCATGCCTCGGCGGTGCTCGGGCGTGCCCACCGGAGGACTGTGGTGGAAGTGGTGGGTATGACCACCTGCTCGAGGTGTTGGCCGACCCCTCTGACGAGGATCATGACGACATGCTCGAATGGGTTGGCGGCGGCTTCGACCCTGAGGCGTTCGATCGGGAAGTCGTTCGGGAACACCTGCGCTTGCTCCGTCCGAAGGGCGAGCCCCGACGCTGACCTGTTGCCGCGGCGTGTCGACGGGCGCCTCTCATGTGCCGAGCGGGCGGCCGAATCGGTGTATCGGTGAGGTTTCGGCAGGGTCTGGCCTGCCCGACGAAGGGGTGCAGCTCAGTCGGGGTCGAGGATGGCGAGCACCTCGGTGCCGATCCAGCGCTTCTTGCGGCGACTGGTCGGAGCACCTTCGATGAGGATGTCGGCGTCGGCGAGGCTCCGGATCAGGTTCTTGGCGCCGGCATCGGTGATGTCGAGAGCACTTGCGACGCGTTGTGACGTGATGATCGGGTTCTCGAAGACGAGGTCGATGACTTCGGGAAGGCGAGCTCGACGGCCGGCGAGGCGCTGTCGGTATTCCTCTCGGAGGTCGACGAGCTGTTCAGCGCGGTCGACGGCGTCGGTTGCCTGGGTCGTGACGGCAGTCAGGAAGAACTGGAGCCACTCCTGCACCTGGCCGCGTTCGCGCACTGCTTGCAGCCGGTCGTAGTAGTCGGATCGGTGTGATTCGAAGAATCCGCTCAAGTACAGGAGCGGGCTCGGGAGGAGTTCGCGTTCCATCAGCAGGAAGACGATGAGCAGGCGTCCGAGGCGGCCGTTGCCATCGAGGAACGGGTGGATCGTCTCGAACTGGTAGTGCGCGAGCGCCATCGCGATGAGCGGTGGGAGGTCGTTGTCGTCGTGGATGAAGCGCTCGAGATCGGTGAGGGCTCCGCCGAGATCATCGATGGTCGGGGGCACGAACGTCGCCGTGTCGGGGGTGTTGTCGGCAGAACCGATCCAGTTCTGGCTGCGGCGTATGTTCCCGGGGTCGCGCTCCTGCCCGCGCACGCCAGAGAGCAGGGTTTCGTGAATCCTGCACAGGAACCGTGTGGAGATCGGGAGCTCGTCGAGGAGTTGGCGACCGAACTCGAAGGCATTGATGTAGTTGGTGACTTCGGTGAGCTGGTCATCGTCGTCACGAGCATCGGCCTCGACGTCGAACACATCTGACAGTGACGCTTGGGTTCCCTCGATCCGGTTGCTGGCGAGAGCTTCACGCGTCAGGTAGGGCCGGACGAGGAGGTGGGGGTTCGGAAGGATGCGGCCGGCACCTGCGAGACGTCCGAGAGCCCGGTCGGCTTCGGACATGAGTGTGATCGTACGGTCGGCGAGTTGCAGCCTGCGAGGGATCGGAGCTGGCCGGAACGCGTAGTAGCCGAACCGGCCGGGCGTCTTGATGACACTGCCGTAGGTCGCATCGACGAACCTGTCGGGGTCCATTCCGAGACGTTACTACAACAAAACCGTGGCGTTCGTTGCAGTAACGACGCTTCACTACAAAGTTCGTTCGAGTCGCGGGCCGAGTGATCCGTCAGGTTGTGGACAACGCGAGGCGTCAGGTCAGCTCTTGGAGTTGGGCGAACGGCGGCGTGGATCAGAACAGCAGGCGGGCGGCCGCGAGGGCGAGGGCGACGAGCCCGGTGTTGAACGTGACCATCCACCGGATCTGTCGCTCCATTGCCTGCGAGATCTCGGCGCGGACCTCGTGACGCAGGTTGGCGCCCAGCGCGTCGAGGTCGGCTTTGGTGGCCACGTCGTTCCAGGTGACCGGTGGAAGGTGTGCCATCAGAGTGTCTGCTTCGTCGTGCCCGAGCACCGCTTCGAGTTTGCGGTGCAGGTTGAGTCGTGTGCGGTCGTCGACCGGCATGTCGTTCTCCTCGATCGCGTGAACGAGGGGAAGTCAGTACCAGAACGGTACCAAAGGGATGTTGGAGCAGATCGGCGCCGGGCCCGCGAACGTCAGTTCGGGCAGGTGACGGTTGCCGTGCCCTCGAACTCTTCGACGAGGTCGGGGTCGACGTCGGACGTGTGCTCGAACGTGCCGGTGAACGTCGCGGTGGCACCGTCGACCGAGAGGCCGCCGGCCGTGTCGCCCGACGTCGAGATGATGGCTCTCCAGTTGTCGTCACCGTCGGTCACGTACACGCCGCCGATGACGCCGTCGCCGTCGGGTCGAAGGCTGAACTGGAGCTGGCGATCTTGGCTGCCGAGCGAGTTCAGGGTGATGTCGATCGAGTCGGGGCCGGTGATCTGGCAGGTCATGCTGTCGGCTTCGAACGGTGCGAACGTGAAGGTCTGGTCGGCGACCTCGACGACGGCGGGTTCGATGCCGCAGTTGACGGCGACCGTGACGTCAACCGTCGGTGTGTCGATGTCGCCGTCAGCCATGGCGTTGCGGTCTTGGCGGACGGCCGAGCCGACGTAGCTCAACGTCTTGGTGTCGTGGTCGATGCCGAGCTCGCCGTTGAACGGTTGGGCCGAGTACTGGATCCAGTCGTCGGCCGCGCCTTCGTCGGCGTCGGCGGTGAACCGGCCGGTCCAACCGTCGTCGCCGCGGAGTGCGGTGAGCAGCATGCCGCCGTGTTCGCTGCGCACGTCGAGGTTGATCTGATCGTCGGTGAAGACGCACCGGAACGTGTTGCCGGGTCCGACGGGAGTGTGGTCGGTGGTCGAGCCATCCGTGACGGTGACGACCGCGTGGCCCGGTTCCGTCGCGACGGTGACCGGCCCGGCCGGGAGCGCACCTGGAATCGGGTCGCCGAACGAGGGTTGATCCCCGCCGTCGCCATCGGGTGTGTCGCCGTCGGCTGTGTCGTCGCCGACCTCGGCCTGACCGAACAGCCCTCCCTGGTCGGGCTCCGACGATCCACCACACCCGGCCTGCAGCAACACCGCGCCCAGGATGGCGATGCCCAACCTCGATGTCTTGCCGTTGACCCTCATCGCCGTCTCCTTCGCCCTGGTTCACGACCAGGTGCGCCGTGAACAGCTCTCATCTTGCCACTCCCGTCGACAGCGCCACCCCGAGTTCCTGGGTCAGGAGCCGTCGGCTCGCCTGGTTCAGGCACTGGGGTAAGTCGTATCGGCATGGATGGTGGGTCCAACAGCGAGCATGGTTGTGCTGAAGAGTCGGTCAGAGCTGACTGCGTCGTTGATGGGTGTTGTCGTCAAATCCAGGGGGCGGCCTTGCCGAGCATCGGTTCGATGACCGTTGACGCCGGAGGTCTCCACCCGTTCCACGGATGTCATCAATGTCCCAGCCGGGCACAGCTAGGTTCGGCGACGCAGCCGGGCAACCACGAGCGGGAGGGAATGTGCAGGATCGATACGCAGGCGATGTCGGCGACTTCTTGAAGTACGCCCTGCTGCGCCGGCTGTGCGGCTCCGACGAATCTCCTCTGCGTCTGGGCGTGCTTTGGTATCTCACACCGGACGAGGGGCACAACGCCGATGGCCGCCACATCAGCTACCTGGAACCCGCCAACACGGTCGGCGAGTCGCTGCGAGCGCTCGATCCGGATCTGCACGACCGGATGCGCACGTTGGTGATGATCGGCCGGTCGGTCGCCGAGGTGCAGCGGTCGGGCGCGCTCCCACCGTCCACGGTGTTCGCCGAGGAGCGGTTGACGTTCGAAGGCGTCACCGGTCGGGCCGACCGGCTCGCCCGTCGCTGTGCGTGGCTCGACAGGGCGCTGGACAGGTTGGCGCACACCGACGTGGTCTTCGCCGACCCGGACAATGGGATCCGGCTGACGAACCACTCGCAAGGACGTCACCTCGATCGATCGGTCAAGCACGCCTACGTCGACGAGCTCGCCGAGTTCTGCGAGCGGGGTCACGGTCTCGTCGTCTACCACCACGCTGACCGGTCGGCCGCGGTCGAGACACAGATCCAACGGCGCCTGAACGATCTCGACGCGGCGGGCTGCCGGCCGATTGCAGCCGTTCGGGCTACCCCGCGGCACCACCCGTCTGTTCCTGGTAGCCGGCCACGGATCGGTCGGAGAGCAGCTCGAACAGCGGCTCCGGTCGCTCGGCGAATCGCATTGGCGGGACGAACTGACGGTCACCTGGTGGGACCCGGACGCGGTTGCCCCGGCCGAGTCGGCCCGTCGACAGGGGCAGCGTCGGGTGACGAGCGAGACCGAACTGTCCGAGGAATGTCAGCGCCTCACCAGAGAGGTGCGGGCACGCTCGCCCATCGTCGAGACGGTCGCCAATGGCCGGCCCAACGAGATCGTGGACGTGTCACCGGCCGGTGTCCTCGTCCACACGCTGAAGTCGCGTCGAGACGGGGAGCCGCAGCTCGTGCCGGGATGGATGGTGAATGTCGCCTGGGAACACCTGCGGCGAGTCGGCACGCTCGAGCAAGACCATCTGCTTGCGACCGACGGCCTGAACGTCAAACGTTCCGCCTTCGTCATCGCCCTGCTCGCCAACTTCCCCGGGGTGACGGTGGAGTCGACACGCCCGACGGTTCTGTCGTTCCACGGCGGGAGGTCCTCGAGTTCGGGCCGCTGCGAGCCGATTGGCTAGGCGGCGCGAGAACCTGCCATGGCTTCACGGTGCTCGGCTATTGCTTCGACGAAGCCATCCACGAAGTGCAGCGTGCTCTCCATTGTGCGGTCGTGGAAGCCTGCCGTGGCGCGTGCTGAGAGTGGCGTTGCGCTTTCGAGATCGACGAGATCGGCGAGGTGCCGGTATGGCTCGTGAATCGGCCACATGGAGACACCGATTGCGATCGCCGTGCCGTCGTGGCCGAACGCCGCCGCTGGCCAGCGGTCGGAACGAGCGAGGAGCGACTGGGTGCCGCACAGGTCGCCCGGAGCGACGAGCCGCTCGCCGATCCATTTGGAGACGCCGGTCGTCACGGCGTTGCCGAGCATCTTCCAGCGCGTGCCCTTCCGGCCACAGACCTCGTCGGCAGGAGACGTCCAATTCTTCGAGAACCCCTGCAGAGCCTCGGCTTCGGCGATGGACGGGGTCACGATCCGACGGCCGACCTCTCCGTTCGGGTTCCAGATCGCGGGTGGGGACGGAATCCCGATCGTCGAGCCACCCTTGAGGGTAGGGATCGCATCGACGGCCCAGCCGAGACCGCGTCTCCCTTCGGTCCAGTAGAAGCCGTACGAATCGTGCGAGAAGTAGTCTTGGTCGGGCTCGCCCGCGTCGTCGGCGAACAAGACTGCAGCCGGATCGATGTCGATCGCAGCGACCATGATGACCCGCTGGCGCCGCTGGGGTACACCGGTGAACCGAGAGTCGACCAGGCGGTAGGCCCAGCGGTATCCGAGCGCCTCCAACCGGTCGACGAGGAACGTCATCGCCTCGCCGCGATCGAGTCGGAGCATGTTGCGGACGTTCTCGAAGACGATCACGGGAACGGGTCGTGTCTCGAGGAGCCGGAACACCTCCGTGACGAGTCCGGATGCCTCGCCGGTGATCCCGCCCATCCGGCCTGCGAGCGAGAGGTCGGTGCAGGGGAAGCCTGCCGTGACGACATCGACGTCCGGGAGGGCATCGATCTCACGGACGTCGCCGACGACCTCGGCTTCTGGGAATCGGGCTCGTAGGACCGCCTGAGCCGGCTCCCACCATTCACACAGCAGTTCGGCGTGGCCGCCGCTATCGGTGAGTCCGACTTCGATGCCGCCGATCCCTGCGAAGAGGCCCGCAACGGAGAAGGAGTCGTCGAGCGGCATAAGGTCCAAACTACATGGTCGTAACTCTGGCGCGAGCGGGCTGCGGCCGGCCGGGTGTGATGCTGCTCTGGCGTCCATGAACCGATCATCGCCGAGGGGCGTGACATGACCGGTCGGGTCAGCGTGAGCGTGCTCGGACCAGCTGTTCGATCCGGTCGGCGACTTCGGCGACCTCGTCGTGCTCCCACACCACCACGATCTCCCAGTCGGCCTCTCGCAGCCTGGCTTCGGTGTCGGCGTCACGCTGTCGGTTGGCTTCGAGTTTCGTGCGCCACCAGTCGCTGTTCGATTTCGGCATCGAACCGTGGAGCGGGCAGCTATGCCAGAAGCAGCCTCGGATGTCGACCACCACCCGGGCACCGATGAAGACGATGTCGTGCCGACGCCGCTTGATCACGACCGAACGCTCGACCCGATAGCGCAGTCCTCGCCTCCAGAGCTCTCGGCGGAGCGCGAGCTCGATCCCGGTATCGCGGTGTGCCTGTCGCTGCATGCGCCGACGTGCTTGCTCCGACGATGCCGCCGGACGCTCCGTCAACAGTGCCTCGGTACTACGTTCGGCACGTGGCGGCGATCAAGCAACTCGACCAATTGCTCGACCCGAAGCTCGAGGAGGTGGTGTCGCAGTGGCGATCGATCCACGATCGCCAACCTTACGAGGAGCTCCCTCGGCAGACCGACTTCGTCCCGGTCGAGGTCATCCTCTGTCATGGGGCCTCGATGATCGTCGACCACCGGCGCTACGGCAGCTCCACCGCCGAGTCCGCTGACGAGCCGACGCTGCTCCTCGCGCAGCTCTTTCGTCGCCCACCGTCGTCCGTGCTGGCGAAGATGGCGAATCTCGACGGCAGCCGTTCCAACGGTGGGAAGTTCGATCGCGCGGTCGGTTCGGTCTGGTCCGTCGACCCGAGCCGGTTCGGTCGTGCCTACGCCGTGACGCTCCTCGGTGCGCGTCGTGCCGGTTTCGGCGACTCGGCCTTGCCGGACTTCCTCTCACCCGGCTGGTCGGCCTGACGCCGTGTTACCCTCCGTGCTCCTCGACGAGCGGGACCAGGAGGATCGAGACCTGACATGACGACGGATCAACACCCTCGGTGGGTGTGGGAAGCGACCGACCCGACCGTGAACGGGTCTTCCGGTGACATCTCGAAGCTGTTCAGGAACGAAGTCGTCAAGAACCCCGGTGTGTTCGCTGCGGACGCCCCGAGCGACATCGCCACGTTGATGGCGCGGGAAGTGATCCAGAACAGCGCTGATGCGGCGAACGAGCTCTTGGAGGAGCTGGGAGACGACGCCCCCGAGTTCGAGATCGACTTCGAGTTCGAGACGTTCGACGGCGACGACAAGGCAACACTCGTGGACGCCCTCGACCTCGGCTCGCTCGCGGATCGAATCGCGAAGGGCGATGACGGGATCAGAGGCCAGCTCGGCCTCTCGATGGAGGACTGCCTCGGCCACCTCGATGATGCCGGCAAACCCCTGCGCACCCTGAAGATCATCGAGCGCGGCACGACCGGCATGTACGGGCCTTTTGTCGGGGCGAGGTCGAAGCTCTACCTCGCACTGATCAGCCTCGGCTACACCGTGAAGTCGGCCGGCTCGGGCGGATCGTACGGCTATGGCAAGGCGGGACTGATCCGTGGTTCGAAGACGAGGTCCGTCATCGCTTATACCCGCTTCCGGGAGCGAGACGATGATCCGGGTATCACTCGACGGCTACTCGGGATGACCTATTGGGGGCAGCACGACGCCAAGGGTGAGAGCTACACCGGCTTCGCTCGGTTCGGCCACGACACGGGGCAGGCGGTGCTGCCGTTCGAGAACGAGGCCGCCGACGCAGTCGCCGAGCAACTGGGCCTGGAAGTCCGCGATCCGATGGATGACGACGACCTCGGAACCACCTTCCTCTTGGTCGACCCGGGCGTCGAATCGGACGATCTAGTGAGCGCCATCGAGCGGAACTGGTGGCCGGCGATCGAAGACGACAGGCTGACGGCAACGGTGATCGACTCGGGGAAGAACAAGATCCCCCGGCCGCGGACAGTCGATGTCCTGAAGCCGTTCATCGAGGCATACGACCTCGCCCTGTCTTCGCCCGACAATCTCCCGAATGAACGTAAGCGGGCCCCGCTATCACCCCTCGAGACCTCGGATGGGGAGACGCTCGAACTAGGAACGCTCGGACTCGTCGCGGAGTCTGGTGGTTGGTCGTACGCGTCGACCGGCGTCGACGACAATGGTGAGGAGGACGGCGAAGTCGCCCATCGGAGTCTGGTCGCCCTCATCCGCGGCCCGCGGATGATCGTCGAGTACCTCGAGGCCGGTCAGACGCGCCCGTTCGTCAGAGGCGCGTTCGTCGCCGACGAAGCGGTCGACGAGCTGCTGCGGCAGACCGAGCCGAAGGCTCACGACGCGTGGCAGACCCGGGTCGACGAGGGAGGTGTCGACCCGGTTGCACCGAGAGTCGCGAAGGCGATCATCGATCGCGTCAAACGCAACGTCAACGACTTCCGTAGGAGCCTCAAACCGCCGCCCCGACCTGCGGAAGACGTCCGGCTCCCGGAGCTGGAGCGCCTGTTCCGTGGCCTGTTCCGATCGAAGGGCAAGGACCAACCGCCTCCGCCGCCGGGCGATCGGCCCTTCTCGATCAAGGTGTCGCAACGCTTGGTGGCGGACGATGCCGAAATGACTCTCCGCTTGACGGGGACGGTGAAGTTCGCACTGTTCGATCGCGACGACCTTCCGCCGTCGTGTGATGCCGAGATCGCGCTGTCCTATCGGATCATGGAAGAAGGCGGTGTGGGGGAAGAGCTCCCGCTCAGCGTCACCGCACCCGAGGGGTTCGAAGCCCGCGGCGAGCGTCCGTACACATTCCGTGGTCAGATCGACCACGATCATGTCGAGTTCGAGTTCGAATCAGCGCCCTATCCGGCCGACTGGACCGGCCGCCTGAAAGCGGATGCCGACATGCTCGAAGCACACGAGGCGGAAGAGGCGACGACATGAGTACCGAAACCCGCACGATCCGTCCATATACCGGTGTCGATCACTTCCAGGCGGTCCTCGACCGCTCGATCTTGGCGATCGGCGAGCGCCAGGTCGAGGGCGGCGGTCGAGTAGCGCTCACCGTCGACGAGTACCTCAACTACCCGGTGTGGCTCCGTCTCGCCGGCGACGAGCACGATCGCCATGAGAACGAGGGCCGTATCGCTGACGGCCTCGGCGATCTCGGGCTGGCGACCTCCGACGTCGAACTCGTCGTGCTCGCTTCGGCTCCGCGCCTCAAGATGGTCGACGTCGTCTTCGCTCGGCGGCTCGACGAACTCGAAGAGGTCCCCGCCTCGCTCCCGTTCCCCAGGGAGCGGCCGCGAGCGCTGCAGGGGCCGGTCGGGGGTTGCGACGTGCGTGTCTATTTCTGTCTGGCGCGACAGTTCCAGCCTCGGCCTCTGCACCCGTGGCGGAAGGGCACGTGGCTGGGCAAGCAGGAGTATCAGCTCCGAACCGATGTCGGCGGGGTCGGGTTCACTCCCGTCCGCCTGACCGACGAGATCCGGGGTGATCTCGATCTCGACCCGCAGGTCACCAAGTACGCACGGATCGACGAGGGTGTCTCGGTCTTCGACGTCGACATCCCCCCGAATGCCGTCGAAGTCTACATCGACGAGGGGCTCCTCGACCGCCTCGCTGTGGCAGCGCACACGGCGATCGGCAAGCAGCTACAACGTCAGCTGTTCCTCGACGCAGCGTGGGCGATCGCCCTGCAGACCCTCGCCGAGGTCGCAGCCGACGACTCGCTCGCCCACGCGGCTGTCGACGAGTTCCGGGGGAGTTTGGCGCACGGGTTGGTCGAGATGGTCGCCGGACGGAGCCTCGATGCAGAGGGAGTGCGCGCACGTGACGACCGCTACCGGCAGCTGGTGAAGGACCCGGCGCGTTTCCTAGCCAATCTCGAGTCGCGGCTGGCGAGCCGTCGCGATGTGATGGATCTCTTCGAGGACTGACATGCGATACCCGACGATCTCTCTCTCGGCGACCGACGACTTGGTGAAGGCGCTCTCTGCGGGTCATTCACCTGCCATCGGCCCGGCCGTCTCCTGGGTAGGGGCCGGCGACGACATCGACCTTGCCGCTCTCGACGCGACGATCGAGTCGATGAAAGCCGCGTGGCTGAGGTTCCTTGGCTCGGACGATGGCGGTAAGCCCGAGGAGTTCGAGGGCATCGTCGCCGGAGACCTGCATCTGGCGCTGCGTGACCTGCCGGTCGAGACGCTCGACGACCCCGGCTTCTGGCGCTACGTGGCCGTCGCCAAGTTGTGGTGGTTCATCGAGGACCGGGAGGAAGGGCCGATCGCACGCGGCAATCACATGAAGTACGTCGACGGCCTCCACCCTGCCGAGTGTGTGCCGCTGCGGATGTTCCTCCGCGCTCAGGCCATCGAGAGCGGCGACGACTACTCGCTCGCATCCTCGATGAGGCAGGCGACCGACTTCTGGCGCTCCCACATCATTCGTGTTCGAACGGGGAGCGCTCCGCCGCTCGCACGCAGCTTCACACGTCTGCAGGCGGACAAGCAGATGCCGACGTCGCCCGAGCTCCGCCCGTTCGCACGACGGGTGAACCGCCTGTGGTCGAATGTGGTACTCGATCGACTTGACGAGGACGAGGCGGACGAGCTGATGAACGAGTTGTACGAGACCCGAGACAGGTCCGGCTCGGACGACGGCGACGAGGAATAGGCTCGGTGGCGCAATGAGCACGATCGAGATCAGCAGCGATGTCCTGACCGAGTCGTTCGAGCGGACTGCCGGTGGGCTCGCTCGGACCTATCGGGTCGGCGACGAGACGTACACGTCGGACGTCACGACCGAACGGAGCACCGGTGACGATCGTGGCGATTGGTGGCAGGCGTTCCTCGATGGCGCCGTACCGGTGTCTCGACAGTATCGAGGCCAGCTCCGCACGCTCGACCTCTTCTGCGGGCCCGGTGGGCTCGCTCTGGGTTTCGGGCAGGCGGCTCGTGAGCTCGGCTACTCGGTGGTGTCCGAGGCGGCGCTGGACGGGGACGAGGGTGCTCATCGCGTGTATCGCTCGAATCACGAGACCCGCACTGCGGCCACGGCCGCTATTGGCAGCGCGATAATCGATTATCAGGTTCGTGGCGTCGCCGAGAAGGCGAAGTTCCGCTATGACCCGGAGATCCTCGACGAACGGTTTGCCCACCTGCCGGGCTCTGTCGACGTCGTGCTCGCGGGCCCGCCGTGCCAGGGCCACTCCAATCTCAACAACCACACTCGTCGCTCCGACCGGCGGAACGAGCTCTATCTCGCTGTGCCGGCGTTCGCCGTTGCCATCGACGCCGAGATGGTCATCATCGAGAACGTCCCGGCGGTCATCCACGATCGGGGTCAGGTGGTCGACTCGACGATCAATCTGCTCCGCACGGCTGGCTACGAGGTTTCGACCGGCCGCTTCTTCGCCGACCGAATGGGGTGGCCACAGACCCGCCAGCGTTTCTTCCTCCTGGCGCGCAAGGGCAAGACGCCCCTCGATCCGGCGCTCGTGCAGTCGGCGCTGAACGAGCCGGAACCTCGGCCGATCTGGTGGGCCATCGGCGAACTCGAGCACGCCGAGGTCGACGGTCTCATGGTGCCGCCTATCGAACTGAGCGACGAGAACCGTCGCCGAATCCAGTGGTTGTTCGACAACGATGCCCACGACCTAGCGCTGTCGGAGCGGCCCGAGTGCCATCAGGATGGCACGACCTACAACTCGGTGTACGGCCGGCTGTACCTCGACCGACCGGCTCCCACCATCACCTCGGGCTTCATGACACCGGGCCGTGGCCGATACATTCATCCGACGCAGCGACGGACCCTGTCACCGCGCGAGGCCGCTCGCCTGCAGGGCTTTCCTGACACGTACCGCTTCCACCCGGATGAGTCCGAACCGAGCTCGAAAGCCCAGCTCGGCAAATGGATCGGCGATGCCGTGCCGATGCCTCTCGGTCATGGTGCCGGTCTCGCCGTTCTCGCTGCACGCGGACTCTGACCCCACCCGTCCAGGACGGTCGAGCACCGTTTCATCCGGCCGCCTTCTTGGCCTTTCGCTTCGCCTCTGCAGCAGCCCGGTCCTCGTCCGTTACAAGCCACAAGGGCTCGATGAGACTCATCGCCTCGTTGTCCGAGTAGTCGATGAACTCGATGTTGGCCCGGAGCCGGTTGACCCTTCGGCCAGGTGGTCGTTGGCCGTCGATGTCGAGCTGCTGGTCCGCTTGGGCTCGGGCGACGCTCCTGGCCACGGAGGGGTAGAGCGATGTCCTGACCCCGAGCACCTGCGAGCGCCAGAAGTCGGTGCCTCCGCCGTCGATTTCGGTCAGGCTGAAGTCATCGACGTCACGAACCGCTTGCGCACGCAGGTACATGCGGAGCGGCAGCTGATAGTGGTCCTTTCCGATCACGTAGCGCTCCAGCTTCTGTCGTTCGCTCTGGGGCTCGTCCGGATTGCCCGGCTGACCCCGTACAGCGGTCCAGGCGGCGTGCTGGCGTCGGGCGATGAATGGCCAGAAGTGGCGTACGGCGAGGAAGCTCCAGAAGGCAACGTCGCCGAGAGCGCTCGGCGGGATCGGGTCCAGAACGTCGAAGACCGCCCGGCAGTGTCGTGCCTCGACGGGTTCCAGCGCCTGGCCGACGAGCGTGCCGCAGTCATCGACGATGTCGCGAACGACACGGTCGATGGCAGCAGCCTCTTCGATCTCGCCGACCCCGAGTCGGACGAGAAAGCCGCGGACTGCGTCTTCGTTGATGCTGCCGCGACTCACGACCTTGTCGATGAAGTCGCGGACCTGGGCTGGTTCGAGTCGTGGGTGTTCGAAGCTCATGTCGGTCACTTCCTGAGTCGCAGGATCTCGCCGTCGGCACCGTTCAAGTCGAGCGAGTTCTCGATGAGCGCGACGAAACGGTTGGGCTGGTCTTTGAGAATGTTGAGTGCTTCGTCGATCGTGACGTCGCCGTACTCCGAGACCTGTTGGAGAAGGCCGTACAGGTAGGTGTGTCGATGTTCGTCGACGTCCGGATCGAACTCGTCGAGCCGGTCGTCGAACCGGAACGCGTGAACGAGGGCACGATACGTGTCCATCACCCAGCGGAGCACAAGAGCTTCTCCGGCCGGGGTGGCGAACTCTCCGTTCGGCTTGAGCTCGGTCGCCTTCTTCAGAGCTTCCTCGTCGATGAAGACGCTCATCACCTCGGATAGGTCGGTGACGAGGTGGAGCCCCGACGTGTCAGCGCGAAGATCGACGTACGACGAGCTCCGATCCCCTACCCCGAGACGTCGACGCAGTTGCTCGGTCAGGAACCGAGGCGCGAGACCCGAGCCGCGAGCCGCCGACACCTTGATCCTGATCTTGGCGAGCCACGAGCCCTTGCGCCAGGGCCGACCAGGCTGTCGCTCCGATACGGGAAGGTCCTCGTGCAGCACGAACTGCACGGTGACGATGCAGCCGTCTTGGGGCATCCGAAATGGTCGAGCGCGGTCGGCAGTGTCACCTGCTGGCACGAGGAGCCTTCGCCACGAGTCGGACTGGACGAACTGGCCGTAGGTCTCGCGCAGGAGGAGTACTTGCTGCTTCAGCCGAGTGTTGGTCGCGGTGACGACGATCGATACCGGGGCGAGGCTGCTCCGCCCGAAGATGTCGGACAGTTCGTCGTCGAGTGTGTCGATGAGATGTCGCCAGTCCTCGTCGTTCACGCCGAAGTAGAGGCCGACCGCATTGGTCCGGAACTGCTCTTGATCGAGCGTCAGGGTGCCGTTGGCCCCGGCGATCGACCCTGCGTTGCTGTCGATTCCGAGTGGCTCGAGACCTTGGCTCCCCATCGGCGGTAGGAAGCCGTCCGGGATCGGTGGCGACTGGAGTTTGACCAGCTGGTTCAGGAGCGTCTGCGTCTTGTCCAGTACGTCGAACGGACGGAGCCCACGTTTCTCGTAGCTCACCCTTCCTCCTCGTTGCTCTCGTCTCGGGCCGCACGAGTCGGTTCGACGACATCCCACGGGTCGCAGTCGAAGTTCATCTCGATCGTCCAGTCGGGCTGGTAGGGCGCGGTCTCGATGACGAAATGGATCTGCTCGTCGAGCAGGAAACGGCCCTCGAATACTGCCGGGGCGGCTGACGGGCTGCTGCGGAGTTCGAAGACGCTCTCGTCTCCGTAGATCCGCTGGACCACGGTCGCCGGCCACCATTCGCCGCTGGTGCCGTCCTCGTCGATTCGGGCACCGATACTGATCGTCGCATCGAGATGTTGTTTCCCGACCTTGGCGGCGCGTTCGGGATCGAGGAAGAAGCGCACCTCGGCGCTCGCTTCCAGGGAACCGTCATCGCGACTGGTGCGGGTCGGCCGATCGACCTCGACCAGTCCGTCACCGGTGTCGTGGACGAGATGGACGCGCACGAGCCGTTGTCGGCGTTGGCCCCTCGGGCGGGGCGGCCGCGGTCGTGCAGCCTTGACGTCGACGGCCGGGAAGAATCGAGAGAACGCAGCGATCCCGTGAACGGGTGGTGGATCTGGTGCCCGAAGGGCGTTGACTGCGCTGTCGACCTCGCTTCGGACGAGACGCGAGATCTCGAGGTCGCGTGGTTGAGCATTGAGACCGGCAACGTTGCGAGCGTGCCATTTGTCGTGCTCGGGCGGTTCGACCCGGCGGAGGTGTTCGTTGGTCTCGTCGTGGCTGACGAAGACGCCGACCACAGGCGGATTGGCATGATTGTTGGTCTCATAGGCGACGACCATCAACGGAGAGCGCATCTTCGCGATGAGTGACCCTTCGATCGGAGAGTCGGCCGAGCGGGTTTCGAGGGCGGTCACTCCTGCTTCACCGATCTGGGTGAACTCAGTCTCGTTCAGACTCTGTTCCCGTGTCGTGCGGGCCGATTCCGCTCGGTCGAAACACTTGACGAATTGACCGAGTTCCGGGTGCTCGGTCGTCACGCTCGGGTGATGGGTCGTCCCGGCCTCGTCCTCGATCACGACCTGGAACTCCGTCGACCGGCTCTGCTGGAGGAGCGGCCACCAGAACAACTCGACGGCCCCACGCAGATCGGCGGCACCGAACACCGGGTCGACGATCACGAAGGTCGTCCCGAGGTCGTCATGGTTGGACGGGTCGCGGGTCGGCAGCCCGAGCTGCGAGGCGAAGTCATCCGCTGCCTCGTCCGTCAGTGCATCGGGACGTTGGTCGCCCGGATCGCCGAAGAGCGCCCATCCTGTGTACCGAGACCCCTCGACGTCGTGCATACCCCAGTAGGTGACGCCGAGGAGCCTCCGCGTGACCGGGTCGTGCTCGGTCGCCGGCGCGCAGGTATACACGAGGATGACCCGCACCCTCGACGCCTGGGCGACGGCTGCTTTGCCGTAGCCGTACGAGCCAGCCGAACCTTCGATCGCTTGCGCCTCGCCAACGTTGAGTAGTGCGCGGGTGAGTACCGAGTCCACGTCGTCGAGGCTTCCGGGCATGCCGCCGCCCCCTAGTTCTCGAACGGTCATGATCCGCATGGCGGAGCCTGCGCCGGCAGCGAGACAGTCGCTCGAGCTGAGACCGAGGTCCTTTCGCTCGACCTCGGGATCATCGGCACGCCCGGCAAGCGTGTCGAGATCCAAGAGGTTCCACCACTCGGCCCCGACCTTCGAGAAGCTGATCTCCAGCCCGAACCTGCCGGTGCCGTCTCGGCGTGCGAGCGAGGCGTCGACGCAGTTGGCGACGCCTTCTCGCCCGTAGATCGCTGCACTGATCGCGGCTTCGCTCGACCGGTCGAGCACGCGCGAGAAGGACTTCGGCGGACGCGAGTCCCCGGTGTTGAACAACCGGGTGATGTCTCCGCTGGCGTTGGGAAAGCCCGGCAGACGCTCCAGGAACCTCCAGCTGGGTTTGGGATCGCTCGGCAAGTGGGAGCCTTTCTGTGTTGCGGGATTCATTCGTCGGGGAAGTTGTCGTCGATGAGCGCTCTGAGCGCGGCCCTGTATCGGTGGAGGAGCTCTC
>CAXAWD010000006.1:0-20081 GCA_963972325.1 uncultured Acidimicrobiaceae bacterium | reverse complement strand
TGATGATCCGCCACGCGAACGACACCGAGATGGGCCTGATCGGCTACGTGTTCACCAGCGACCTGGCCCGCGGACTCGCGGTCAGCGAACGCATCCAGGCCGGCATGATCGGGCTCAACCGCGGCGCGGTTTCCGACCCGGCCGCACCGTTCGGCGGCATGAAGCAGTCGGGGATCGGCCGCGAAGGCGCCAGCGAGGGCATCTACGAGTTCTGCGAGACCCAGTACATCGCCACCTCGTACTGAGCCCGGTCGGGCCCGATCGGGCGCGGCCCGGTCAGAGGTAACGCTCGACCGGTTCGAGGTTGGTGTACACGGTCTTGATCTGCGTGTAGTGCTCGATCGCCTGCTCGCCGTTCTCCCGGCCGATGCCCGAGTGCTTGTATCCACCGAACGGGATCGACGCCGGCATCGTGCCGTAGTCGTTGATCCACACGAACCCGGCCTGGATCGCATTCGCGACGCGGTTCGCCCGTGAGATGTCCCGGGTGAACACGGCACCGGCGAGTCCGTAGTCGGTGCCGTTGGCGCGCGCGAGCACCTCGGTTTCGTCGTCGAAGGGGAGCACCGACATCAGCGGGCCGAACACCTCGTCGGTGACGAACGCCATGTCGTCGGTGCAGTCGGCGAACACCGCCGGCGTCACGTAGTTGCCGTTTGCGAGCGCCGGGTCGTCCGGCACGACCCCGCCGACGACATGGCGGGCGCCCGAGTCGATCGCGGCGCGCATGTAGCTCATCACCTTGTCGTGGTGCTCGGCGCTGACGAGTGGCCCGATCAGCGTGTCGGGATCGAAGGGGTCGCCGACCTGCCACCCGGCGACACGCTCGGCGAGTCCGGCGAGGAACTCGTCGTACACGCCACGTTGCACGAACACGCGGGTGCCGTGCGAACACACCTGCCCGGTGGAATAGAAGTTGTTGGTGATCGCTGCGTTGCGGGCACTGTCGACGTCTGCATCGTCGAACACGACGATCGGCGACTTGCCGCCGAGTTCGAGCGTGACGTGTTTGAGCGAACCGGCCGCGTCGGCCATCACGATCTTGCCGGTGCCCGCCTCACCGGTCAGCGAGACCTTGGCCACACCGGGGTGCCGCACGAGCATCTGGCCGACCCGGGCGTCGCCCTGGACGACGTTGAACACGCCGGCCGGCACGCCCGCCTCGAGGTAGATCTCGGCCAGGAAGCCCGCGGAGATCGGCGTGACCTCGGCGGGCTTGAAGATCATCGCGTTGCCGCACGCCAGGGCCAGGCCCGACTTCCACATCGCGATCTGGATCGGGTAGTTCCAGGCGCCGATGCCGACGCACACGCCGAGCGGCTCGCGACGCATGCGGGCGAAGCCACCGGGGAAGTCGACGGTCTCGCCGTGGATCGCCGGCACGAGCCCGGCGTAGAACTCGATCACGTCGGCGCCGGTCGGTACGTCCTCGGTCGTCGTCTCCCCGATCGGCCGGCCGGCGTCGAGCGTGTCGAGCGCGGCGAGTTCGTCGTTGCGGCCGCGGATGATGTCGACCGCCCGCCGGAGGATCCGGCTGCGTTCGACCGCGGGCATCGCCGACCACTCGGCGAACCCGGCGGTCGCCGACTCGACCGCCAGATCGACCTCGCGCTGCCCGGCCTGCTCGACCGCGCAGATCACCCGGTTGGTGCCCGGGTACCGGGTGTCGAACGTCTCGCCGCTCGTGGACGAGACGGACTCGCCGCCGATGAACGATCGACGGGTGTCGAGCACGGTGTCGGCGTTGACGATCGGCGAGTTGGCCATGCCCGGAACCTACCGACCTGGTCGCGTGCCCGCTCGACGCCCGGCGACTCCCGGGCGACGACCGGCGGGAGTGACGACGCGAACGGCGGGTCAGGCCCCGGTGGTTTCGATCGGGGTGTCGCGCACGAAGCGGGCCAGCGACTCGCCGACGGTCGTCGCTGCGATGTCGAGGAAGCGTGCACCGTCGGCGCCGTCGAAGACCGCGGGGTCGTCGGTGTAGCCGTCGGTGTCGCTCCATCCGGTCGGGCGCTCGGTGCGGTACGCAGCACCCGGGCTCCGGGGGTCTTTCGCGCCGAACGCCGTCGACGGCGGCGGCAGATGGTCGAACCCCCGGTCGAGGATCGCCGACATCATCGCGGTCTCGAAGCCACCGGCGTGCCCGGGCATGAGAGCACCATCGGCCGCCCCGGCGTCGACGAGTGCCGCACGGGCGATCTCCCACCACGAGCCGGCGCCGACGGCGATGCCGAACTCCTGCGCACCATCGCGGGCCGCGAGCACGACGACCTCCTGGTTACCGCCGTGGCCGTTGAGGATGAACACCCGCTCGAACCCGGATGCCGTCGCGGTGCGGATCAGGTCGCGCAGTACGGCGAGCAAGGTCGACGTGGAGAACGACAGTGTCCCGCCGAACGGCAGGTGGTGATCCGAGCACCCGAACGCGACCGGTGGTGCCACCACGACGCGGCGTCCGTCGGCTCGCTCGGCCGCGAGGTGCGCGATGGCCTCGACCTGGAACGTGTCGGTCCCGACGGGCAGGTGCGGGCCGTGCTGTTCGAGTGCCCCCACCGGGATGACCACGAGATCGGGTGGTCGCTCGGCCATCTCGGTTCGTGTTGCCAGGGAGAGCGAGTGGGGAGGCATCGCCGGATCGTACGACGGATGACCCGCCGGACACCATCCGCGTCGGTCGAGGGACGCGGTGTCGGCGCTCCACCCGGTGGGGCGTCTATTCGATGCCGAGTGAGTCGAGCGCCGTGCGGACGGCCCACTTGTAGTCGGCCTTGCCGTTGGGACTGCGGTACAGCGTGTCGACCCGCACGACGTGCTTGGGCAGCTTGTACGCCGAGAGGCGCCCGCGGAGCGCGTCGACGAGGTCGGTGTCGGACACGTCGGTGCCGGGGGCGAACTCGACGACGGCGGTGACGGCCGAACCCCATTTCGGGTCGGGCACGCCGACGACGTTGGCGTCGACCACGGTGTCGAGCAGCTTCAGCTCCTCCTCGATTTCCTCGGGGTACACCTTCTCGCCGCCGGTGTTGATCGACACCGATCCCCGTCCGAGCAGCGTGATCGTGCCGTCGGCGGCCACCGTGGCCCAGTCGCCCGGGATCGACCAGCGCCGCCCCTCGATGTCGCGGAACGTCTCGGCCGACTTCACCGGGTCGCCGTAGTAGCCGAGCGGGATCGGCCCGCTCACCGCGAGTTGGCCCTGTTCGTCCGAGCCGGGTACGACCCGTCGGCCGTCAGGCGTGAACACTGCTGCGTTGGGACCGAGCGTGAACGTGGCGGTCTCGGTGTCGCTGCCGCCGTCGGCCGATTGCTTCGCGGCGAATCCGACCCCTTCGCTCGACCCGAGCGAATCGAAGCAGTTGAGCGGCGACCCCTGCGCCCGAGCGTGGGCGAGCAGGCGGTCTTTCACCGGTTGGCTCCACATGACGCCCGACGAGGTCACCGAGCGCACCGATGTGAGGTCGACCGGGTCACCGGCGGCCCGACGCCGATCGAGTTCGTCGACCATCGGTGCACAGAACACGTCGCCGACGATCGACACCGCGGTACAGCGCTGGGACTCGACGGCACGCCACAGCTGTTCCACGTCGAGTCGGCGGCTGGTCATCGACACCACTGCACCACCGGCGAGCAGCGTCATCAGCGCGCCGATCCCGGCGGTGCCGTGCATCAACGGCGACGCCGCGAACTGGCGCGGCGTCGAACCGTTCGCGTCGATGGTGTCGACGATGTCGGGCAGGTCGTCGAGCGACTCGGGTATCGGCGCACCCGTCCCGGCGAACACCCTGGCACTGATCGCCACGAGGTTGCGGTGTGGCCACATGACGCCCTTGGGGTGACCGGTGGTGCCACCGGTGTAGAGGATCCAGAGGTCGTCGCCGCTGCGTTCGACCCGCTCCGCCGGTTCGGACGCGGCGATCAGCGCCTCGTACGCCACCGCCCACGGCGGGACATCGTCGGCCCCGCCGACCTGCACCCACAGCTGTACGTCGGGCAGGTGGTCGTGGATGTTGCCGAACCGCTCGGCCATCGCGGCGTCGAACACGACGGCCTTCGCGTCGCTGTTGTCGATCAGGTAGTCCAGTTCGGCCTCGACGTACCGGTAGTTCACGTTGCACGGCGCGGCCCGCACCTTGAACGCCGCGAACTCGGCCTCGAGGTACTCGTTGCCGTTGTAGAGCGCCAACGCGACGTTGTCGCCGGCACCGACACCGACGTGCGCGAACGCACCCGCGAGGCGGGCCGCGCGCGATTCGAACTCGGACCATGTTCGCGACACGTCGCCGCAGTGCAGCGCGAGCGCACCACCGCGATGGTCGGCGATCGTTTCCCAGGCGGAGGCGAGGTTGAAGCTCATGGCCGCTCAGGCGAACGCGTCGAAGATCTCGGCGAACGCCTTGGCCTGGCCACCCGACGTGGACGACGGAACGACGATCGGGGTGGTGACGCCGGCGTCGAACCATGCCTCGATGCCGTCGCGTACCCGCGACGCCGACCCCGACAGGGTGCAGTCGTCGAGCCAGCGATCGCTCATGGCGGCGAGCACGGCGTCGGAGTCGCGGGCCGCGAGCGCGGCGACCACCGCGGTCATCTCCTCCTCGTAGCCGGCCTCGATCCAGTAGTTGCGGTAGTTGGGCAGCGCGACGTAGCCCTGCAACGTCTTGCGGTTGCGGGAACGGGCGGCGTCGATGTCGTCGTCGATGACGGTGGGGATCATGTTGCCGATCCACAGATCACGGTCGTCGGGGACCAACCCGAGCGAGTGCGCCATCCGGCTGAGCGATCCGTTGGCCCACACGGCGCCGTCGGCGACCTCGGCCGCGAGCGCGACCATCTTGTCGCGCAGTGTGGCCAGCACGACCGGCGGGAGCCCGCCCATCTGTTCGGCGGCCGCGCGCATCGTGCCGACGTACTCGCGCATGTCGGTGAGTGGCTTGCCGGTCTCGACGCCGAGCCGCTTGATCACCGGTCCGTGGGTCACGCCGATGCCGAGCCGGAAGCGACCCTCGGCGATTTCGTGCAGGTAGCTCGCCGACGTGGCGAGGGCCGCCGGGTGCTGCAGGTAGATCGGTTGGATCGACGTGCCGAACTCGATCGTGTTCGTCACGTGGGCGATCGAGAGGCACAGGCCTATCGCATCGCCGAAGCTCGGGCAGTAGATGCCGGAGAACCCGCGGCGTTCGATGTCGGCAGCCAGTTCGACCATCTTGGCGCGGCGGCCGGGCACGGCGGCGAGCGAAAGGGCAGGCAGACGTTCGGTCATCCCGCCGAACCTACGCCGGTCGCTCCCGCCGAGCTCGGTCGGACCGGACCTCAGGCGTGGCGCGCGACGACGTGGACGAGTTCGGGGGTCCCGTCGTGGGTGCCGGTCGCGATGTCGACGAACCCGTGGCGACGCAGGTGCTCGCCGAACGACTCGGCCTGCTCGACCGTCCAACCGTGACTGGCGGTCCCCTCGGCGTTCGGGTCGGCGATGCGTCGCTCGATGGCGACGAACCGGCCACCGGGGGCGAGTACACGCTGTACCTCGCGGATGCCGGCCTCGAGGTCGACCCAGTGGTGCACGGTGGCCAGCGACCACACGACCGTCGCCCAGGCGTCGGCGACCGGCACCGACTCGGCCGTGCCGACGCGCCACGACGTACTGCGGTCGCGCAGCCAGCGAAGCCGTGCGACCCGCAACATCACGGTGGCCGGGTCGACGCCGACCACCTCGGCGCCGAGTTCGTGCGCCGCGTGTACCGCCGTGCCGGGGCCGCAACCGATGTCGACGAGCCGGTCGCCGGGCTCGAGGTCGGCGAGCTCGATCGCCAACGCTGCTGCCTCCTCCCGTCCGGAGAGGAATCGGATCGCGGCGGCCAGTCCGCTGAATCCCGAGAAACCCCCGTGTGAGGCGTGATGGTTCGGCACCGGCAGGTCGGATGTGTTCGCAGGCATGGTCGCCACCTTGACAGTTGAACCCGGCTTCAAGTCAAGTGGTTCCATGCGGAAACGTGCCGGGGCCGATCCGCCATCGACGACTCCGCCGCAGACGAGCCTGCCGATCGGGGCCGTCGCCGCACTGGTCGGGGTCGCCACCTCGACCCTGCGGTACTACGAGCGCCGCGGCCTGGTCGTCGCCGACTCGCGTGCGTCCGGGCAGCGTCGCTACGAACCGGCGACCGTGCGGCGCCTCGTGTTCGTGCAGATGCTCCAGGACGCCGGGCTGACACTCGACGAGATCCAGGCGATTCTCGGTGCCGACGACAACGCGGCCTGGAAGGCGATCGCCCACGAGCGACTCGAACGACTCGACGAGGAGATCGCCCGGCTGCAGCACGCGCGCCGGGTGCTTGACGGCGCGCTGCTCTGTCGGTTCGACCATCCACTGGACGAGTGCCGGATCATGAACGACGAGATCGACCGACGCCTCGATCCGACCGACGACGGTCCCGTCAAGCCCTGGGCCGAGCGCGGCGCCGACTGATCGCGTCGCTGCATTCGCCGGCGACCCGATCTGAAATGCTGGCTGCGTGAGTGCGACCCCTGACGACTTCGACGTGATCCGGACCGAGGTGCGCCGGTTGTGCGACAAGTACGGCAACGAGTACTGGCGCGGGCTCGAGCCCGACCGCTATCCCGAGGAGTTCGTCGCCGAACTGACCAGGCAGGGCTGGCTGTCGGCGTTGATCCCCGAGGAATACGGCGGTGGCGGTCTGAGCCTGTCGGGCGCATCGGTGATCCTCGAGGAGATCGCGGCGAGCGGCGGCAACCCGAGCGCCTGCCATGCCCAGATGTACGTGATGGGCACGCTGCTCCGGCACGGCTCCGAGGAGCAGAAGCAGCGCTACCTCCCGAAGATCGCGAGCGGTGAGACCCGGCTGCAGGCGTTCGGGGTGACCGAACCCGAAGCCGGCTCGGAAACCACCGACATCCGCACCCGGGCCGAACGCGACGGTGAGGTGTGGCGCATCAACGGCCAGAAGATCTGGACGTCGCGGGCGCTGTACTCCGACCTGATGATCCTGCTGGCCCGAACCGGGGAGGCCGACGACGACGATCGCCTCGGCGGGCTGTCGGTGTTCCTGTTCGAACTCCGCGGCGACGACGGTGAACTGGTACCGGGCGTCACGATCAACCCCATCCCGACGATGATGAACCACAGCACGACCGAGGTGTTCTTCGACGATCTCGAGATCCCGGCCGAATCGCTGGTCGGCACCGAGGGCCGTGGGTTCCGGCACATCCTCGACGGCATGAACGCCGAGCGGATCCTGATCGCGGCCGAGTGCGTCGGCGACGGCACGTTCTTCCTCGACCGGGCGAGCGAGTACGCACGCACCCGCGAGGTGTTCGGCCGGCCGATCGGCGCCAACCAGGGTGTCGCGTTCCCGCTCGCCAAGGCCTACGCCAACCTGCGCGCCGCCGACCTGATGCGGTGGAGGGCGGCCGAGCTGTTCGACGCCGGCGAGCCGTGCGGGGCCGAGGCCAACATGGCCAAGATGCTCGCGTCGAACGCGTCGTGGGAGGCAGGCAACGCGGCGCTCGACACGCACGGCGGGTTCGGGTTCGCGGTCGAGTACGACATCGAACGCAAACTCCGCGAGACCCGGCTGTACCAAGTGGCGCCGATCAACAACAATCTCGTGCTCGCCTTCGTCGCCCAGCAGTGCCTCGGCCTGCCGAAGAGCTACTGATGAGCGCAGCACTCGACGGCGTCGTCGTGGTCGCACTCGAACAGGCGGTCGCGGCGCCGCTCGCCACCCGTCACCTGGCCGACCTGGGTGCCACCGTGCTGAAGGTCGAACGACCGGGGGTCGGCGACTTCTCCCGCAGCTACGACACGAAGATGAACGGAGAGTCGACGTTCTTCGTGTGGGCCAACCGCGGCAAGCAGAGCATCGAACTCGACCTGAAGGTGCCCGCCGACCGAGCCACCTTCGACGCACTCGTCGCCGGCGCCGACGTCTTCGTCCAGAACCTGTCGGCCGCGGCCGGTGAGCGGGCCGGCATCGACGCCGCGCACCTGCACGCCACGCACCCGCACCTGATCGCGTGCGAGATCACCGGCTACGGGCGCGGTGGGCCGCGCACCGACGACAAGGCCTACGACCTGGCGATCCAGGCCGAGGCCGGCGCCATGGCGCTGACCGGTTCGGCCGACCATCTGTCGAAGGTCGGGTTCTCGGCGGCCGACATCTCCGCTGCGATGTACGCGCTCAGCTCGATCCTCACCGCGCTCTACCGCCGCAGCGTCACGGGTGAGGGCGCGGCCATCTCGCTGTCGATGCTCGAGTGTCTGACCGAGTGGACGGCGCCTGCGGTGTACTCGGCGGCGCACACCGGCACGGTGCCCGAGCGCGCCGGCCACCGCCACGCGTTGATCGCCCCGTACGGGTTGTACCGACTCGGTGACGGGAGTTCGGTACTGGTGGCGGTGCAGTCCAACCCGGAGTGGGCGTCGTTCGCGACAACCGTGCTCGGCGACGCGGCGCTCGTCGACGACCCGCGGTTCGTCGACAACGAAGACCGGATCGCCAACGTCGAGGCGCTCGAAGCCGAGATCGAGCGGGTGTTCGCCACACTCGACGGCGCCACGGCCGCGCGCCGTCTCACCGACGGCCGCATCGCCTGGTCGCAGGTGCGCGACCCGATCGAGGTGTGGAACCACGAACAGCTGGCTGCCCGCGATCGCAAGTTCGACGTCGAACATCCGAGCGGTTCGGCGACGATGCTGCTGCCGCCGTTCAACATCTCGGGACTGCCCGAACCGTCTCGATCGGTGCCGTCGCTCGGCGAGCACGACGACGGGCTGATCGAGCAGATCCGTCGTCGACACGGCCCGTGAACGTGTTGTGTCGCCGGAACCGGGCAGACTGTGGCCATGAGTACGGAGAACACCGGTGGCGTCGAGGCGCTCGGTTCTGACGACCCGTCGCCCGACGGGTCACCGGTCGCGCAATCCGACGGCACGCTGCCGCCCCCCACGGGGGCGCCCGACCCGGCGCCTCGCGAGGTGAGCGACCTCACCGATCCCGATTCGCCGGTGCTCGTCGGTGTCGCGTTCCGTCAGCGTCTGATGGCCCAAGAGTACCTGATGGCGATGAGTCGACTGCGGACCGACGGTTCGCTGCGGCTCGAAGACGCCGTCATCGTCGAGAAGAACGACAACGGCGACGTCAAGGTCACCGAGACCATCGACCCGACCCCCGGCCGCAGTGCGCTGAACGGCGCGATGTGGACGGGTTTGCTCGGACTGTTCGTCGGCGGTCCGGTCGGCTGGATCGCGGGCATCGGTATCGGCGCCGGAGCCGGGGCGGTCACCGCCAAGGTCGTCGACCTCGGCATTCCCGACGAGTGGGTCGACTGGTTCAAGCAGGCGGTTCAGCCGGGCACCTCGGCCGTGATCATCCTCGCCGAGCAGGTCGACGTGTTTGCACTGCAGCGCGAGGCGCGTCGGTTCCCCGGTGCTCAGCTGATCGAGTCGACGCTGCCCGAGTCGGCGATCGCCGATCTCCAGGCAGCGTTCGACCAGCGCTGAGCCGGCGCCCGGCGACTCACCACCGGAGCACGGCGGCCACGCCGTCGTCGAGGATCGCGACCCGCGGGACGACCACGATGTCGGCCCCGGTGCCGAGCGCACGGGCGATGCACCGATCGATGTGACGGTCGGTGTTCGTGGTGTCGGCATCGTCGTGCACGAGCAGGGTCTCGACCCGGCCGGCATCGAGCGCGGCGAGCACGTCGCCGTCGAAGGCGTCGGCCGTGCCCATCGATTGCTTGGCCCGTTCGATCGCGGCGACCGCGTCGGACGCCGCGATGTCGGCGGTGAGTCTGGTCACGGCGGCGGCGATGCCGTCGACGTCGCCTTGATCGATCGACTCGATCGAGTATTCGTGGTTGCGGACGAGCGTGTCGAGTGAGTCGACCACCATCGAACGGGCTCGCGCCGGACCGGCCACGGCGACCAGCCGTGCGTCGACACGCCGGGCGAACTCGTCGGCCGCCTCGGCGATGTCGTCGGCGTTCTCGTCCCAGGTGTTCTCAGCCCGCTGCTGGAAACGGCGTTGCGACCAGCCCCCCGGGTGCCCACGGTGGATGTGCTCGGTGTCACCTTCGACGATCTCGCTGCCGAGCACGCGCCCGCCGTCGAATGCGGTGATGCTCGCGCCGGCCTTGTCGGCGTCGACGACGACGTGGGCGATCGTGCGCTGGCGCGACTCGATCAGCGGTGCGAGTCGGGGCAGCGGACCCTCGAACAGACGTGGCTCGACCGGGTCGTGGATGAACTCGACATGCATCGTTCCGTCGGCCGTGCGGATCACGATCACCGAGTCGCCCGCGTGGTGGGGGAGTGCCGCGAGGTCCTGCTCGAACGCCTGGAGGTCGTCGGCGGGCCAGTCGCCGCTCACCTCCTTCAAGGCGTTCTTGCAACGCACGGCAAAACGTTCGGCCGCATCGGCGTGTCGGCTCGGGGCCGGCAGCAACACGGTCAGGAACGGCCCGTCGGCGTCGATCAGCGGTTGCAGGTCGTCGAGGGAAGCGCTCATGTTCCCAGTATCCCCCACCTGGACGAGGCGAAACGCCGGTCGCCCGGTCGGGTGATTCGGGCCGCCCCCGCTGCCGGATCGTTTGCGTTCGTCCGCCCAGGGGTACGCGCCGACCCATGAATGCACAGCGAACCATGATCCGCCCCATGCTCGCCGGCCTTGCGGTCGTCGGACTCTCGCTCGGTGCCACGGCCTGCAGCGACGACGACGGCAACGACGACGACATCGACAACCCGGTCGACGGCATCGATGACCAGATCGACGATGGCGCCGAGAACCTCGAGGAAGAGATCGACAGCGAAACCGACGGGGAGACCGACGACGACGGTTGACCCGCGTCGCAACGCCCGAGTTGCACCCGTGCCGTGGAGGCCACCTGGTGAACGCCGGGTGGCCTCGGCGCGTGTGGCGTCAGGCGGCGATGCGGGTGAACACCGGAGCGTCGGGCGTCGAACGGTCGGGAGCGAACTCGTACCCGTCGCCGGTGAAGTCGGTCAGCGCGGAGATCGTCGTGATGCGCTCCCGGACGATCCACCCGGCCATCGCGCCACGCGCCCGCTTGGCGAAGAAGCTGATCACCTTGAAGTCGCCGTCGCCCTGCTTGTCGAGGAACTTGGGGGTGACGATGCGCCCGTCGACCCGCTCGGGCTGCACGGCTCCGAAGTACTCGTTCGATGCGAGGTTCACCAGCGCCGGCGTGCCGGGGCTCTTCGCGAGGTCGCGGTTGAGTTGGTCGGTGACCTTGTCGCCCCAGAAGCTGTAGAGGTCGCCGCCGCGACCGTGTTCGACCTTGGAGCCCATCTCGAGCCGGTACGGCTGGATCAGGTCGAGCGGACGGAGCACCCCGTGCAGCCCGGACAGGATCCGCAGGACTTTCTGGGCCTGGGTGAAGTCGCGCTCGTCGAACGAGTTGGCGGCGTCGAGACCGATGTACGTGTCGCCGTTGAACGCCAGGACGGCCGGACGCGCCGGGCCCGGGGTGGTCGGCGGCTCCCAGTCCTGGAAGCGTTCGAAGTTGAGTTCGGCGAGGCTCGGGGAGATCGACATGAGCCGGGCGAGATCGTCGGGCGACTGGCGCGACATGATCGACACCAGTTGTCGTGCCTCGTCCATCATCGTGGGCACGGTGTACTTCTTCGTCGCGAGCGGCGACTCGAAGTCGAGGGCTTTGGCGGGCGAGACGACGATCAGCACCCCATCAGTTCTATCGGTTCGTGGACGGCTCTGCGTGACCGGCGGTCGAACCGCGACGGGTTCGTCGATGACCGGCGATCACGGGGTCGCGATCTACGGTGAGACGATGGCTACACACGAGGTGCAATCGCCCGAGTGGATCGACGGCGCGCCGGTCACGGCGACCGCATCGGTCGACATCGCTGCTCCGCCGCCGGCGGTGTGGTCCCATGTCGTCGATCACGCGTCGTGGCCCGAGTGGTTCGCCCAGCTCGAGCGGGTCGAGGCGCTCGGTTCGCCGTCCGGGGTCGGTGGCGGCCGGCGCGTCATCGTCCGAAAGCGTCCGATCGACGAGGTGTTCACCGCGTGGGACGACGACCGCCACTTCGCGTTCGCGGTGACCGAGAGCAAACTGCCGATCCTGAAGTCGCTCGCCGAGTCGGTGCGGCTCGAGCCGATCGAATCGGGCACCAGGCTCACGTATCGCCAGGGTCTCGAGGGTCGGCCGGGGTTCGGATGGTTGATCCGGCTGATGTGGAAACAGCCCGCCAGACAACTCCCGGTCGCGCTCGAGCACTTGCGTCGGCGCGTGGAGGCGGAGGTCTGACGATGGAGGAGATCAACGTCGCCCTGCTCCTCGTGCGCGTCGTCGTCGGGGTGACGCTCGCGCTGCACGGGATCCAGAAGATCCGAGGTGGCCTCGACGGTGTCGCCCGCTGGTTCGACGGCATGGGGATGCGTCCCGGCCGACTCCACGCACGCTTCGCCGCGTTCGGTGAGATCGCGGCCGGGCTGTGTCTGGCGTTCGGCCTGCTCACCACGTTCGGCGGGCTTGGTTTCGTCGGACTGATGTCGGTCGCCGGTTGGACCGACCACCGCGACAAGGGCTTCTTCATCATCAAACAGGGGTGGGAGTACGTGATGGTGCTCGCGGTGATCGCCGTCACGGTCGCGATGCTGGGGCCGGGCGAATGGTCGCTCGATCACGCCCTCGGTATCGACGACGACCTGGACGGCTGGGTCGGTCTGCTCGTCTCCGCCGGCGGGGGGCTCGCCGCCGCCGTCGGCCTGCTCGCGGTGTTCTACCGCCCGCCCGCCCCGGCGGAATGACCGCTCACGTCGCGGCGCGTTCGGCAACGGCCGGATGGTCGCGGTGGATGATGTCGCCGACGTGACGGCCGAGTTCGACCGCCTCCGGGTAGACGGCGCGCCCGATCCGCATGTCGCCGAGGTCGCGCAGTCGGCGCCCGCCGTGAGCGGCCATCGACGGCGACGGCACGACGTGGAGCACCGACCCGCGGTGCCGCCGGGCCCACGATCGGATCTCGCGCTCGGCCTGGAAGGCGCCGATCCGCCCACCGATGCCGAGTTCCTTCACCGCGAACGGGGTGACCGCCAGGAGCAGGTCGGCGGGCGGTGCCAGGTCGATCGACGCGATGCTGACCGCCCCGCCGTCGACGTACCGCTTGCCGTCGATGCGGTGCGGGCGGACCAGCAGCGGCACCGACGAACTGGCGGCGACGATGTCGGCCAGCGGGTGGTCGGCCGACGTCAGCACGTGACGGTGAAACGTCAGGAGACGCACGGCGACCGCGCCGACATCGGTGTGTCCGCGTTCGCCGTAGATCGGTCCGGAGAGATCGATGCCGCTCGACCGGCGGAACCGCGGCGCGCCGTCGACCGCTCGCGCCCACAGCGTGGCGACCTCGTCGAACGACAGGCCGGTGTCGATCGCGGCCGCCGTGTGCGATCCGGCCGAGGTGCCGAGCAGGGCGTGGCGTCGCAGGTCGAACCCCCGATCGCGCAGGCCGTCGGCCACACCCATGTCGAATCCGAACCCGAACGCCCCGCCACCACCGAAACACACGGCGAGCGGTGGGCGGGACGGAGCGGCGGTCACCCGGTCAGGCTACGACGCGGGGTCGGGGCGCCATGTCGTGAACGCTGCGTGAATGGGCTGGGCATCCCTTTACGGTTCGTCAACGCAGCGGTACTGTCCGGACATGGCGAACATCGTGAAAGCAGCGCTGCTGCAGACGGACTGGACCGGCGACAAGGAGTCGATGATCGACAAGCACGAGGAGCAGGCTCGCGCTGCGGCCGCTCAGGGTGCTCAGGTCATGTGTTTCCAGGAACTCTTCTACGGGCCGTACTTCTGCCAGGTGCAGGACGCCCAGTACTACGAGTACACCGAGGAGATCCCGAACGGGCCGACCACCAAGCGGTTCCAGAGCCTGGCCAAGGAGCTCGGCATGGTGATGGTGCTGCCGATGTACGAGATCGTGCAGGCCGGGTTGTACTTCAACACCGCGGCCGTGATCGACGCCGACGGCACCTACCTCGGCAAGTACCGCAAGCAGCACATCCCGCAGGTCAAGGGGTTTTGGGAGAAGTTCTATTTCACCCCGGGCACCGATGGCTACCCGGTGTTCGACACCGCGGTCGGCAAGGTCGGCGTGTACATCTGCTACGACCGGCACTTCCCCGAGGGCTGGCGCTGCCTCGGCCTCAACGGCGCCGAGATCGTGTTCAACCCGTCGGCCACCCACCGCGGTCTGTCCGAGTACCTGTGGAGCATCGAGCAGCCCGCGGCCGCCTGCGCCAACATGTACTACGTCGGCGCGATCAACCGGGTCGGCATCGAGCCGCTCGGCGAGAACGACTTCTACGGCCAGAGCTACTTCGTCGACCCGCGCGGTCAGTACGTGGGCGACAAGGGCGATGCGCACCAGCCGGAGTTGATCGTGCGCGACCTCGACCTCGGCCTGATCCGTGAGGTCCGCGATGGTTGGCAGTTCTACCGCGACCGCCGCCCCGACGCCTACGAAGAAATCACCGCCCGCTGATCGCGAGTTGTGCCAGGCACAACTCGCGACGCCCGACTCTCTGATCGACAAGGAGACCCGATGACAACGACCCTGATCCAGAACGGCACGATCGTGTCCGCAACCGGTCGCCAGGCCGGCGACGTGCTCGTCGACGGCGAGACGATCGCCGCGATCCTCGCACCCGGCCAGGCCGCGTCGATGGGCATCACCGCCGATCGCACCATCGACGCCACCGGCAAGTACGTCGTGCCCGGCGGCATCGACGCCCACACCCACATGGAGTTGCCGTTCGGCGGCACCGCCGCGTCCGACACGTTCGAGACCGGCACGATCGCCGCCGCGTGGGGTGGCATCACCACGATCGTCGACTTCGCCGTCCAGAAGACGGGCGAGTCGGTGCAGGACGGGCTCGCCGCCTGGCACGAGAAGGCCGCCGGGCCTACCCGGGCGTGTTCTACTCCGACGACGGCCAGATCCTGCGGGCCATGCAGACGGCCGGCGAATCCGGGGCGATGATCATGATGCACGCCGAGAACGGCATCGCGATCGACGTACTCGTCGCCCAGGCACTGGCCAAGGGCCAGACCGACCCGATGTACCACTCGCTCACCCGCCCCGTCGAGCTCGAGGCCGAGGCCACGCACCGGGCGATCGAACTCTCGAAGGTCGCCGGCAACGTGCCGCTCTACATCGTGCACATGTCGGCCAGCGAGGCGCTCGAAGAAGTCGCCGCCGCGCAGCACGCGGGCCTCAACGTGTTCGCCGAGACCTGCCCGCAGTACCTGTACCTGTCGCTCGAAGACCAGTTGATGCAGCCGGGTTTCGAGGGTGCCAAGTGGGTCTGCTCGACGCCGCTGCGCACCAAGCACGAGCACCACCAGAGCGATCTCTGGAAGGGCCTCCGGATGAACGAGCTGGCGGTCGTGTCCACCGACCACTGCCCGTTCTGCATGAAGGACCAGAAGGAGCTCGGCCTCGGCAACTTCTCGGCGATCCCCAACGGCATCGGCTCGGTCGAGCACCGGATGGAGCTGCTCTACCAGGGTGTCGTCAACGGCGAGATCACACTCGAGCGCTGGGTCGAGACCTGCTGCACCACGCCGGCGCGCATGTTCGGCCTCGACAGGAAGGGTGCGATCGCACCCGGCCTCGACGCCGACATCCTCGTGTGGGACCCGAACGGGCAGACCAAGCTCGGCCTCAACGACAAGCACCACATGAACATGGACCACTCGGCCTGGGAGGGTTTCGAGATCGACGGCAAGGTCGACACGGTGATGAGCCGGGGCATGGTCGTGATGGAGAACGACACGTTCACCGGCAAGGTCGGCCACGGCCAGTACGTCAAGCGCGGCCTCAGCAACTACCTGCACTGACGACATGACGGACGGGGTCTGACCCCACCTCGCACGCGGCGACCGTACATGCGACGTCCGGATATCCACGAGGGCGTCAGCGCGCGTGCGCCTGCCGCTGTCATCATGCCTCGGCCGAACGGAGACGCGGTCGCCGGTCGATCGTCGACGGAGCGCGCAGCGGCGGTGCGTCGTCCTGCGCATGTCGGCGCGAGTTCAGCGCGAACGCGAACCGGGTTCACAGCTGTGGTGTCCGATGTCACGAACATCGGACGTGTAGGTCAGCTAATAGATACCTAAGCTAACGAAGTAGTGGAACGAGCGCCGTCGCTCATCTACCAAAGGACACCTTCATGCTTCCGTATCCGTACACCGACCTCGCCGCCGCCCGGCACCGCGACTACGAACGTCGCGCCGAGGCCCGCCGACTCGTCGCGTTTTCCAAGCGCAGCGCTCGCTCGAGCGCCTGACTGGCCGGCGTTCGTGACCCGTTCGGGGTCGGTGGACGAAATCGCGCGGCGAGAGCCGACGACCGTGTGGTGACCACGAGTTACGTAGGGTGACGGTCGTGGCAACGTCCGCCGAACCGCATCGACCCGACACCGACGCGATCGATCTCGCGCGGTCCGTTCAGGATCTCGACCGGCTGCGAGTGGTCCTGATCCGGATCGCGCGCCGGATCAGGAGCCGGGCACAGGGCGACCTCAGCCCGTCGCAGCTCGCGGTGCTCGGCACGGTGATCAGCCATCAGCCGATCACGAACCGTCGGATCGCCGAGATCGAGCACGTTCGTCCGCCGACCACGACGCGCATCGTGGACACGCTCGAGCGTGCGAACTTCGTCGAACGAACTCCCGACCCCGACGATCGGCGATGCATCAGGGTGACCGTGACCCCGGAAGGCCATGCCTATGCCGATCAGGTGCGGGCTGCGGGGCGGACCTGGCTCGCCGAGCAGATGGAGACCCTCGACGACGACGACGTGAGGTCGATCGAATCGGCCCTCCCCGCTCTCGAACGTTTGCTGGGCGGCGAGCTGGGAGACGGCTGACAACACGAGCGGCGCGGCGTACGCTTCTGGCATGAACGACATTCAGCACTGGATCGACGGCAAGGTGGTGGCGTCCACGTCGGGGCGCACCGCACCGGTGTACAACCCCGCCAAGGGTGAGCAGTCAGGCACGGTCGCGCTCGCCTCGGTCGACGAGGTCGACGCTGCTGTCGCCGCGGCGAAAGCCGCCCTGCCGGGCTGGCGAGCCACCAGCCTGTCGAAGCGTGCCGAAGTGATGTTCCGGATGCGCGAACTGGTCGACGCCAACCGCAAGGAGATCGCGTCGCTCCTCACCGCCGAGCACGGCAAGGTGCTCTCCGATGCACTCGGCGAGGTCGCTCGCGGCATCGAGAACATCGAGTTCGCGTGCGGCGTGCCGCACCTGCTCAAGGGCGGGTTCTCCGAGCAGGCGTCGACCGGTGTCGACGTCTACTCGATCCGTCAGCCGCTCGGTGTGGTGGCGGGTATCACGCCGTTCAACTTCCCGGCGATGGTGCCGATGTGGATGTTCGCCAACGCGCTCGCGTGCGGCAACACCTTCGTGCTCAAGCCGAGCGAGAAAGACCCGTCGGTCACGATGTTCATCGCCGAGTTGTTGTCCAGGGCCGGCCTGCCCGACGGCTGCTTCAACATCGTGCAGGGTGACAAGGTCGCTGTCGATCGTCTGCTCGAGCACGACGACGTCGCGGCGGTGAGCTTCGTCGGTTCGACGCCGATCGCCAAGTACATCTACGAGACCGGCACCCGCAACGGCAAGCGGGTCCAGGCGCTCGGCGGCGCGAAGAACCACATGCTCGTGTTGGCAGACGCCGATCTCGACATGGCGGCCGACGCCGCGATCGGCGCTGCGTACGGTTCGGCCGGCGAGCGCTGCATGGCGATCAGCGTCGTGCTCGCTGCCGACGCGATCGCCGACGACCTCGTCGCCAAGATCGCCGAGCGGATCCCCAAGGTCAAGGTCGGCGACGGCATGGAGCCCGATGTCGAGATGGGCCCGTTGATCACCGCCGAGTCCCGCGATCGTGTGGCGGGGTACATCGAGGGCGCTCCCGCCGAGGGTGCAACGGTCGTGGTCGACGGCAGGCCCGATTCCGCCGACGGCGGCTTCTTCGTCAACCCGACCCTGATCGACAACGTCACGCCGGGGATGAAGTGCTACGACGACGAGATCTTCGGGCCGGTGCTCGGGGTCACCCGCGTCGCCGGGTACGAGGAGGGCGTCGAGATGATCAACGCCAGCCCGTTCGCGAACGGCACGGCGATCTTCACCCGCGACGGTGGCGCCGCGCGCCAGTTCCAGTTCGACATCGAGGTCGGCATGGTCGGCATCAACGTGCCGATTCCGGTGCCGGTCAGCTACTACAGCTTCGGTGGCTGGAAGGCGAGCCTGTTCGGCGACACCCACATGTACGGGCCCGAGGGCATCAACTTCTACACGCGCGGCAAGGTCGTCACCAGCCGCTGGCCCGACCCCGCCACGAGCGAAGTCGACCTCGGCTTCCCCCAGAACCGCTGAACGACGGCCCCGCCGCCGTTCGCGACACCGAATGTGCGATCCGGGGGTGGGTGGCACCACGTGTGACGTTCGTCGTACCGCTTGATATTCGATGCAGGGTGCGTACAATAGTTAGCAGAGGTCGACATCCGGTCGACCACTGCATCTCGAACGGACGAACACCATGAACACCACCGCAACCATCACCCGCACCCTGAACGACACGATCGCCGGCGTCGAGAGCACGCTCGCCGACGCCTACGAGAGCACCACGACGGAGCTGTCGGAGCGGGCGACCGCCATCAACACCGAGATCACCGACCGCCTCGAGCGCCTCGAGCAGCGCGTCCCGGTGCTGCCGAAGAAGATCGTGGCCTACAACCGCGTCGCCGCCGAGCGGGCGTTCGCCCAGGCCCGGCGCAACAACGACCTCGTCGTCGATGCGTTCCGTCCGGTCGTCAAGGTCGCCGACACCGGCGTCCGCACCGTCGTCGGCACCACCAAGTGGGCCGTCGAGCAGACCGCGACCACGGCCCTCACCGGCGCCCGCAGCGTCGTCGGCCAGGCCAAGGCGCAGGTCAAGCGCACCGCCGCCACGTTGAACGACCAGGCCACCGATCTCGTCGACGAGGCCACCGACCGGGTCGTCGCCGCCGAGCAGTCGGTCGAGCGCACCGCCCTCAAGTCGATGACCAAGGCCGAGCTGTACCAGATGGCGCAGGACCTCGTCATCGACGGCCGCGCCGACATGACGAAGGCGCAGCTCGTCGCGGCGATCACCGCGGCACGCTGATCGAACGGCGCCGCGCCGTGGCGAACACCACGGCGCGGCCACCCCGACTGTGAACGCTCCGTGACGGCTCGCCGGGTCCTTTACGCCCTGTCAAGCGCATCGGTAGTGTCACGACATGGACATCGGCATCGTGCTCCAAACCACACCTCCTGCGTTGCGGGTGGTGGAGCTGGCGAAACGGGCTGAATCGCTCGGCTTCTCCCACGTGTGGACCTTCGATTCGCACATCTTGTGGGAGGAGCCGTACGTCATCTACAGCCAGATCCTCGCGGAGACCCGCAACGTGCTCGTCGGGCCGATGGTGACCAATCCGGCCACCCGCGACTGGACCGTCACGGCGAGCACGTACGCCACGCTCAACGAGATGTTCGGCAACCGCACGATCTGCTCGATGGGGCGCGGCGACTCGGCGGTGCGGGTCACCAACGGCAAGCCGACCACGCTCGCCACGATGGCCGAGTCGATCCACGTCATCCGCGAGCTCGCCAACGGGCGGAGCGTCGAGTACAAGGGTTCGACGATCACGCTGCCGTGGGCGTCGAAGTCGAGACTCGAGGTGCTCGGCGCCGGATACGGCCCCAAGGCGCTCAAGACCATCGGTGAGACCTGCGACGGATTCGTGCTCCAACTCGCCGACCCCCAGATCGTGGCCTGGACCATCGAGTCGGTCCGCACCGCAGCGTCCGACGCCGGCCGCGACCCCGACGCCCTGACCATCGTGGTCGCGGCGCCTGCCTACGTCGGCGACGCCGACGACTCCTCGATGGCCTACATGCGCGATCAGGTGCGCTGGTTCGGCGGCATGGTCGGCAACCACGTCGCCGACATCGTCGCCCGCTACGGCGACCGTGCCGATG
>CAXAWD010000005.1:0-20462 GCA_963972325.1 uncultured Acidimicrobiaceae bacterium | reverse complement strand
GCTGAGCCGAGGCGACGGCAGCGTCGCCGACTCGACCGCAGCGAACGCGATCGTGCTCGCCGCAGCCTCCAACACCGCCGTCAAGGGAGCGCTCGTGTGGACGATCGGTTCGCCGGGCATCCGCCGGTTGGTCGTACCGGCCGTGGTCGGCGCCGTCACCGCCTCGGTGACGCTCACGTTCGTGTTCTGACCGAGAGGGTTCCTCCCGGCCCGAAGTCAGCCGTCGGTCACGATGCCGGCGGCGACGGCCGGCTCCCGATAGGCGGCCGCAAGCGATCGGACGGTCTCGTGGGCGTTCAACCCACTGGGGTTGGGCACCACCCAGAGCCGTGCGCCCTCCATCCCGTCGGGCTGCTCCCCCATCGTCGCCTTCGGCAACCGGAACGCCGTTCGGTACGCGGTGATGCCGGCGACCGCCACGACGGCCGGTCGGTGCTCGGCGACGAACTCGCGCAGCGACTCGCCGCCGGAACGCAGCTCGGCCGTGGTGAGCTCGGAAGCCTTGGCCGTCGTGCGCCGGACGACGTTGGTGATGCCGATGCCGCGCTCGATCAGGTGCGCCCGGTCGTCGTCGGACATGCCGCTCGACCGGTCGATGTCACGGTCGATGATGCCGGCCGAGAGCAGCGCCGGGTAGAAGCGGTTGCCCGGGTGGGCGAAGTGGGTCTGCGTTGCCGCGGTCCACAGCCCCGGGTTGATGCCGACGAACAGCAGCCGCAGACCGGGGCCGACCAGGTCGGGCACCGTCACGCCGCGTGCGGCCTCGAGTTCGGCACGGCTGAAACCCATGGCCACGAGGGTAGGTCGGAGCACCATGATGGCCACATGCCGCACCCGTACTGGCCGCTGTTCGACGTCGAGGTGCGGACGCCGCGCCTTCGACTGCGAGCCGTGACCGACGAGTTGGCGACCGATCTCGCAGCCCTCGCCGCACGTGGCGTACACGACCCCGCCTTCGCCCCGTTCTCCGTACCGTGGACCGACCTCGAGCCCCCGGAGCTCGAACGCGGCGTGTTGCGGTTCCACTGGCGGAGTCGGGCCGACACCTCACCCACCGACTGGCGGGTGCCGTTCGCCGTCGAGGCCGACGGGCGGATCGTCGGGTCGACCGACCTCACCGCGGCCGACTTCCCGACGCTGCGTCAGTTCGAGACCGGTTCGTGGCTCGGCCGGGAGTTCCAGGGCCGGGGGCTCGGCAAGGAGTTGCGGGTCGCCACGCTCGCGTTCGGGTTCATCGGACTCGACGCCGAGCGGGCGACCACCGGGGCCTGGCACGACAACCAGCCGTCACTCGGCGTCACGGCATCGCTCGGGTACGAACGATCGGGCACCCGCCGGGCGGTTCGACGCGACCGAGCAGACACCCTGATCGGGTTCCACATGGACCGGTCGCACTACCTCACGAACGTACATCGCGACGACATCGAGATCGTCGGCGCCGACGGCGCCCGGGAGCTGCTCGGCCTCAGCTGAGCAGGTGGGCGACGAGTTCGCGCAACGGGCCCTGGTGGTGCCGGAGCAGCGGCACGTCGGCCAGCCGGAGTGCCGCGTTGTCGAGCACGCTGTTGGCCGGCCGCGGTGCGGGTCGGGGCGGCTCGAGATCGTCGGTGGAGATCGGGTGCACCATCGACGGGTCGCGCCCGGTCTCGGCCACGATCTCCCTGACGAACTCGTACCACGACACATCGCCCTGGTTGGTCACGTGGTGCACGCCGCTGCGTCGCTCGAGCGCGAGCCGACGCACCAGCGGCGCGAGGTCGGCCGTGAACGTGGGACAGCCTCGCTGGTCGTCGACGAACGACAGGCTCGACTGCTCCTCGACGAGGCGCAGGATCGTCTTCACCATGTTGTTGCCGTTGGCGCCGCACACCCACGACGTGCGGACGATCGTGGCGTCGGGGCCCGCCTCGCGCTCGCCCGCCAACTTGGATGCGCCGTACACCGACGTCGGGTTCGGCCGGTCCCATTCGCGATACGGCCGGTCGAGCGTGCCGTCGAACACGTAGTCGGTGCTGATCTGCACGAGGTGGGCGCCGACCTGAGCCGCCGCCTCGCGCATCCATCGCGGGCCGAGCGCGTTGACCCTGAACGCCCGATCGGGGTCGCCCTCGCAGGCGTCGACCGCCGTCCACGCAGCGGTGTTGACGATCACGTCGGGTCGCAGCGTCGTGACCGTGCCGAGGACCGCCGAACGGTCGGCGATGTCGAGGCCGGCCCGGTCGAGGCCGATGACGTCGTCGCCGCGACGCTCGCATTCGACGACCAGGTCGACACCGAGTTGGCCGGCCGCGCCGGTGATCAGCACCCGCATCAGAGACCCACGCGCTGCTTGAGCGGCTCCCACCAGTCGCGGTGCGACCGGTACCACTCGACGGTGTGTGCGAGCCCGTCGTCGAAGTCGCGCTGGAGTTCCCAGCCGAGCGCGGTGATCTTGTCGATGTCGACGCTGTAGCGACGGTCGTGACCGAGCCGGTCGGGCACCCACTCGATCGCCGATTCGTCTCGGTCGGTCAGGGCGAGCAACCGCATCGTGATGTCGCGGTTGGTGAGTTCGTTGTGCGCGCCGATGTTGTAGATCTCGCCCACCTCACCACGATCGAGCACCAGGTGGGCAGCCCGGTTGTGGTCTTCGACGTGGATCCAGTCACGCACGTTGCCGCCGTCGCCCATCAGCGGCACCGACTTGCCGTCGAGCAGGTTGGTGGTGAACAGCGGGATCAGCTTCTCGGGGAACTGGTACGGCCCGTAGTTGTTGGAGCAGCGGGTGACGACCACCGGGAGGCCGTAGGTGGTGTGGTAGCTGAGCGCCAACAGGTCGCTGCCGGCCTTGGCCGCCGAGTACGGCGAGCGCGGCGTGAGGACGTCGGTCTCGGAGTACGAACCCTCGTCGATCGTGCCGTACACCTCGTCGGTCGAGATGTGGAGGAACTTCGACACCTCGGCCCGCAGCGCAACGTCGCACAGCACGCTCGTGCCGAACGTGTTGGTCGTCACGAACGCGAACGGGTCGTCGATCGAGCGGTCGACGTGCGACTCGGCCGCGAAGTGCACGACGGCGTCGTGACCCGGCAGGTGCTCGGCCACCGCGTCCGGGTCGCAGATGTCGCCCCGCACGAACCTGGCGCGCCGGTCGTCGATGACGTCTTCGATGCTCGACAGGTTGCCGGCGTAGGTCAGCTTGTCGAACACGGTGACCTCGTGGTCGCTGTTGGCCAACACCCATCGGATGTAGTTGGAGCCGATGAAGCCGGCCGCGCCGGTGACGAACAGTTTCACGACGCACCCTCCAGGTCGGCGAACAGTGGCGCCGATCGGTCTTTGGCCGACAGCACGGCCGTGTCGTCGACGTCGACCTCGATCGGCCACGGGATCGCGAGCGCCGGGTCGAGTGGGTTGACGGCGACGCCGGGCATGCCAGGACGCCATTCCTCGTCGAAGCAGTACACGTACTGGCTCACCTCGCTGAGGGTTTGGAACCCGTTCGCCACGCCGCGCGGGAGCAGCACCTGCACCCCTGGTTGCAGTGGCACCGTTTCGACGGCGCCGTACGTCGGTGATCCGGGGCGGAGGTCGACGTAGGCACCGAACGCCTCACCGGCGGCCAGCGTGAGCAGCTTCGTCATCTCCTCGGCATGCATGCCCCGGATCGCACCGCGACGGCTCTCGGTGACGTTGATCTGCGACAGTCGCCCGAGACCGGTGACGCCGGCCGACTCGAACGCCGAACGGCGGAACAGCTCGCGGATGGTGCCCCGCTCGTCGGTGACCTGCTTGACCGTGACCACGAACAGGCCGTCGATCGAGCCCTCGCGCAGATCGAAATCGATGATCTCGACTCCCATGGCGGTCACTCGACGTCGATCTGACAGTGGTCGCCCACCATCAGGCGCAGGGCGCGCGGCCGTTGCCTGGAGCGACGCACCTGTGCGTCGGAACCGATCAGGCTGTCCTCGAGGCGGGCGATGTCGACGACCGACGACCCGTCCATGATCACCGAGTGTTCGATCTCCGACTGCTCGACGACGCATTGGTTGCCGACTGCCGAAAAGGGGCCGATGAAGCTGTCGGTGACCCTGGTGTCGGCACCGATCGCGACCGGGCCGCGGATCGTGGAGTTGGTGACGACCGCTCCCTCGGCCACGACCACGCGGCCCTCGATCAACGACGCGTCGTCGACCGTGCCCACGATGTCGGTCTCGATCTTCTCGAGCAGCAGCCGGTTTGCTTCGAGCAACGGCGTCAGCTTGCCGGTGTCGATCCACCAACCGGTGAGCAGTTCGCACCGCACCCGCTCACCTTCGTCGACCAGCCATTGGATCGCATCGGTGATCTCGAGTTCGCCACGGCCGGACGGCTCGATCGCGGCGACGGCGTCGTGGACCCGGGCGGTGAACAGGTACACGCCGACGAGCGCGAGGTCGGACGGCGGGTCGTCGGGCTTCTCGACGAGCTGCACGACGTTGCCGGCGTCGTCGAGCGTGGCGATGCCGAACCGGTGCGGATCGGGTACCTGCTTGAGGAGGATCTGAGCGGCGGGCGGCTCGTCGCCGCCACGCGAGGCTTCGAACGCCCCCACGAACGACGCGAGGTCCTGTTCCATCAGGTTGTCGCCGAGGTACATGACGAAGTCGTCGTCGGCCAGGAAGTCACGGGCGATCAGCACGCAGTGCGCCAGACCGAGCGGAGCGTCTTGCGGGATGTACGTGATGGCCGCACCGAACCGGCTGCCGTCGCCGAGCGCGGCCGTCACTTCGTCGCGGGTGTCGCCGACGATGACGCCGATCTCGGTGATGCCGGCTGCCACCATCGCCTCGATCCCGTAGAACAGGATCGGCTTGTTCGCGACGGGGACGAGCTGTTTGGCGCGGGTGTGGGTGATCGGCCGCAGTCGTGTCCCGGCGCCGCCGGCGAGAATGAGCGCCTTCATGCGAGATCGAGACTACGGGGTCGCGGCCACCACGGCCGAACATTCGACCGTGCTCGACACCGATCCGTCGGCCGTCAGCCGTCGGACTCCGCCGTCTCGCCGTCGTCGTCGGCGGCGCCGGTGGCGGTCGACTCGCTGGTCTCGAACTCGACCGGTGGCGGGCCCTCGCCACGGAAGTACGCCAGGACCTCCTCGGCACCGTCGCCGAGCCGGAGCACGGCGGCGTCGCCGACCCGGTCGTCGACCACCGGCAGCCGGTAGGTGCGCAGGCCCTCCTCGGCCGCCTGACGCAGCGCTTCGCCTGCCTGGATCGGGTCGAGCCGGTCGTCGATCCGCACGGAGTCGATGACCGCACCGATCACGTCGCCCGACCCGAACGGCGACGACCGGAGTTTGCGCAACGCGCCGTCGACCGCAGCGCGCATGAACAACTGCTGGCGTTCGATGCGCCCCAGGTCGGCGCGCGGATCTTCGACCCAGTTGGTGCCGTCCCACTGTTCGTAGTGACGGCTCCGGGCGAACGCGAGTGCCTGCACGCCGTCGAGCACCTGACAGCCCTGGTCGATCTGGAGACCGCTGCTGGCATCACGGGCCGCGTAGCCGACGCACACCTCGACGCCGCCGAGATCGTCGATGATGTTCTTGAAGCCGACGAAATCGACTTCGACGTAGTGGTGCACCGGGATCCCCAGCGACTGGGTGACCGTGGCGGCGAGACGTTCGGCGCCACCGTTGAACGCGGTGTTGATGCGCTGGCTCGAGCCGGTGCCGGCGATCTCCAGCCAGAGATCACGCGGCAGGTTGATCAACGCGGCGCCGCCGTTGCGTTCTTGACGCAGGATCATGATCGTGTCGCTGCGGCGAGCGGTGCCGACATCGGCCTCGCTGCCGATCACGCCGAAATCGGGATCGCTCGGATCGACCCCCTCGCGCGAGTCGGAGCCGACGAGCAGGTAGTTCTCGGCCGGATACTCGATCGTGGCGTCGTCGTCGTCGGGGATGTCGGCGAGCACCGACTCGAGGCCCTCGATCCGGGCGACGTCGGCGGTGCGTTCGTCGGCGGCCCGAAGCACCCCGGCGGCGCCCACCACACCGATCAGCCCGGCGATCGCGACCATCCAGGGCAGGGGCGAGCGGACGCGCCGTCGGCGCGCCGCGGGAGCAGTGGACGTCTCGGCGTGCGACACCGTCGGAACGGTATCGGCCCCAGGTGCCTTCGCCCCGTCAGGCCGGGCGCAGGTGGACGACGTCGCCGACGGCGACCCGGTGCGTGATGGCGCACTCGTCGAGCACCACCAGCCGTCCGTCGGGTTCGATATCGACGGCGGTGCCGACGATGTCGCCGACCGGGAGTTCGATCCGCACCCGGCGACCCAGCGTGGCCAGCGCGCTCCGATAGGCGGCGTCGATGTCGACCGGCAGCCGGTCGTACTCCTCGAGGAGCACCCGGAGTACCGCCGCGGGTTCGATGCCGTCACCGAGCCGAGCGGCACCGTCCGGAGACCACCCGACGTTGAGGCCCATGCCGATCACCACGCTGCCGTCGCCCGATCGCTGCGCCAGGATCCCGGCGAGCTTGCCGTCGCCGACGAGCACGTCGTTGGGCCACTTGAGCGTCGCCGCCACGTCGGCGAGGCGACGCGCGGCCTCGACGGCGGCGAGTCCGACCCGCCGGGTCAACTCGCTCGGATCGTCGGGCACCGTGCGGAACAGGATCGACACGAGCAGGTTCGAGCCGGGCGGTGCAGACCACACCCGGTCGAGCCGCCCCCTGCCCGCCGTCTGGTGATCGGCGTAGAGCACGGTCCGATCGGACGCACCGCGCTCGGCTGCGGCGATGAGGTCGGCATTGGTGCTGCCCGTCTCCGCGGCGTGCTCGACGACCCACCCGGAGGGCCACGGCGGCGGCACCACATCGTCGGTTTCTGTTCCGCGAACATGGTCCGGCGAGCTCACGACACCTACATTGGCACTTGTGCTGAAGAAGATCTTGATCGCCAACCGAGGTGAGATCGCCGTGCGGGTCATCCGGGCCGCCCGCGAGCTCGGGATTTCGACCGTTGCCGTGTACTCCGAACTCGACCGCAATGCGCTCCATGTTCGGCTCGCCGACGAGGCATTCGCCTTGGGTGGGCAGACGGCAGCCGAGAGCTACCTGAACACCGACGCCATCCTGGCCGCGATCCGCGACAGCGGCGCCGACGCCGTCCACCCGGGGTACGGGTTCTTCTCCGAGAACCCCGACTTCGCACGGGCGATCATGGCCGAAGGCGTCGCGTGGATCGGCCCGCCGCCAGAGGCGATCGACGAGATGGGCGACAAGGTGTCGTCGCGCCTCGCCGCCCAGCGCGGAGGCGCGCCGATCGTGCCGGGCACGACCGAGTTCGCCAAGGGCCCCGACGACATCCGTGACTTCGGCAACGAGTTCGGCTGGCCCGTCTGCATCAAGGCCGCGTACGGCGGCGGCGGGCGCGGCATGAAGGTCGTGCAGTCGGCCGACGAGGTCGACGACGCCTACGCGTCGGCGCAGCGCGAGGCCAAGTCGTTCTTCGGACGCGACGAGGTCTACGTCGAGCGCTACCTGACGTGGCCGCGCCACGTCGAGGTCCAGATCGTCGGCGACCAGCAGGGCAACGTCGTGTGGGTCTCGACCCGCGACTGCTCGGCCCAGCGCCGCCACCAGAAGCTGATCGAGGAGGCACCGGCACCCGGTCTGCCCGACGGCGTCGAGGACGCGATGGGCGAGGCGGCGGTCAAGGCCGCGAAGGCGGTCGGCTACCACAACGCCGGCACCGTCGAGTTCATCTACCAGGACGGCGAGTTCTTCTTCCTCGAGATGAACACGCGCCTCCAGGTCGAGCACCCGGTCACCGAGGTCGTCACGGGCATCGACCTGGTCGAATGGCAGATCCGCGTCGCCGCCGGTGAACCGCTGCCGATGACGCAGGACGAGGTCGCCGCACGCCGGTACGGCCACGGTATCGAGATCCGCATCAACGCCGAAGACCCGGCCGAAGGCAAGTTCCTCCCCTCGCCGGGGCCGATCAGCAAGCTCACGCCGCCCGACGGGTTCGGGGTGCGGTTCGACTCCGGCTACGAGTCCGGCGACGAGATCAGCCAGTTCTACGACAACCTCGTCGGCAAGCTGATCGTGTGGGGCCGCGATCGGGACATCTGCATCGCCCGCACGATCCGGGCACTCGACGAACTCGTGATCGAAGGCGTCGCCACCACGGTCCCGGCCGACCTGGCGATCCTGCGCCATCCCGACTTCCAGGCGGTCGAGCACTCCACCAAGTGGGTCGAGGAAACGCTCGATCTCTCCGGTGTGGGCGCCACGGCCGCCGCCGCTCCTGCCGAGTACGATGCCGAGCCGATGGTCGAGCGCGCCACCACCGTCGAAGTCAACGGCAAGCGGTTCGCGGTCAAGATGTGGGTCCCCGAGTCGGCGGGCACCGCCGCTCCGGCCAAGGCCAAGAAGAAGCGGGCTGCGTCGAGTGGCGGTGGGGCCGCCGGTTCCGGGGATGTCACCGTGCCGATGCAGGGCACCATCGTGAAGTTGCTGGTCGAGGTCGGCCAGGAGGTCGAGGTCGGCCAAGGCGTCGTCGTCCTCGAGGCGATGAAGATGGAGAACCAGATCAACGCCGAGAAGGCGGGCACGATCAAGGAGATCAAGGTCGCGGCCGGCGACACCGTGGGTGGCGGCGACGTCGTCGCGGTCATCGAGTAGTCATCTCGCGAGCCGGATCGCTCCGCGCGGTCCTGAGGCCGTCTTGACGGTCGTTCGCACAATTGCCACCCTGCGTGCCGGATATGCGCGTTCTACCACTACGCGTGTGACAGGATGTTCTGACGTTTTTCGTGACGTGGTCGAGTTCGACCATGCGACGACTCGAAGGAGCACTGATGGAGCTGGTGAACAACGCGGTCGACACCGCACACGGTGTCGTTCGGATCGGATGGCGCTCCAGCGCTGATGCGGGCCACCTCTACTGGGGCTTCACCGAAGGCCTCATCGACTGGCTCGGCTCTCCGACCGCTCCGGTCATGGCACTCGAACCCGGCGCCGCGTTCTGCATCCAGACCCGGCCGGAATGGGGCGGCGAGGCGCACTACGGACGCTTCGTCGAACTCCGACCGGGTCACCGGGTTGCCATGAAGTGGATCAGCCGGTCGCTCGGTGGCGCGGAGTCCGACGTCACGATCGACCTGCTCCCCGCCTCGACCGGAACCGACGTACGGATCGAGCACGCCGGCATCGCCGACCAGGACGTGCGGGCGGGCGTCGGCAAGTTCTGGCTCGCCGCGCAGCACACCCTCGACTCGGTCATCGCCGCGTCGCAGACCAGCGCCTGACGCGGCCGGGATCAGGCGGCGTCGTCGGCTGACCGGCTCAGGCCGAACCGGATCACCACGGCGAACCGCTCGGCCCATTCCCTGGGCTCGTCGACATCGGCGACCACGTTGTCGAGCTCGAGCATGAGCATGCCGTGGAGCATCGCCAGCACGGTCTGGGCGGCCTCGGCCGCCGTCATCGGAGCCAGGTCGTCGGGACGTGCGGCGCGCGCCGCCACCACCGCATCGGTGAGCCGGTCGATCAGGTGCTGTCGAGCATCGAGAGCTGCCGGACCCGGTTCGTACTCGGATGCGCCGGTCGTCATCATCAGCCGGTACGTGTCGGGCTGCTCGACCACCCACGCCCGATAGGCGCCGGCGAGCTGCACGAGGTCGTCGACGACGTCGCGGGTGGGCGGAACAGCGGTCAAGGCGGCCTCGAGACGCTCGAAGCCCGCCACCACCAACTCGTCGAGCAGCCCCGAGAGGCTCCCGAAGCGCGAGTAGACGTTCATCGTGCTGATCTCGGCGTCCAGCACGATTCGCCGCACCGAGATGCGGTGGATCCCTGATTCCCTGAGTACCCGGTCGGCGCTCTCCAACAAACGCTCGCTGACCTGGTCACGATGCCTCACATCGAGCTCCGTCCGTTCGTAATCACACGCATGATACTTGGCCACGGAGGATCCACAAATCGCCACCCAGGGCGTCACCCTCCGTGGGGAATCCCGTCAGGATGTCACGGATGGAGTCCGCCGTCTCGTCGGCACGAACGCAGGGTCATTCCGCCGCTTCGGCCAGCGCTTCGGCGAGCGCCGGATGCACCAGCAGGCTCTCGACGATGTCGCTGACCCGAAGGTTGGCGGTGACCGCCAGCGCGATGACCGAGATCAGCTCGGCCGCGTGCCGACCGACGATCGAACCACCGAGCACCTCGCCCGTTGCCGGATCGGAGATGATCTTCACGAACCCACGCGGGTCGTTGTTGATCAGCGCCTTGGGCGTGGTGGAGAACGGCACCTTGGTCACACGGATCTTTCGGCCAGACGCGAACGCCTCGGCCTCGGCCAACCCCACGTCGGCGATCTCGGGTTCGGTGAAGATCGCCGACGCCGCCTTGTCGTAGTCGAGGTGACGGTGCTCGACCGTGTGTAGCCCCATCACGTGCTCGGCGACCTTGCGGCCCTGCATCGACGCGACCGACGACAGCGGCAACTTGCCGCTCACGTCGCCGGCGGCGTAGATGTGCGGCTGGTTGGTGACGCAGTGGTGGCTGATGTCGATGTAGCCCCAGTCGTTCATCTCGACACCAGCTGCTTCGAGCCCCAGGTTCTCGGTGTTGGGCACCGAACCGATCGCGAGCACGGCATGGCTCGACCGCACGATGCGACCGTCGTCGCACTTGACGACGACCTCGTCGTCCTCGCGGTCGATCGCGACGGCGCGAGCACCCTTCAGCAGCTTGACCCCGCGGCGCAGGAAGTCTTCTTCGAGGATCGACGCGGCTTCCGGGTCTTTGCCAGGGAGCACCAGCTGGCGGCTGACGACCAGGTTCACCTGCGTGCCGAACGAGGAGAACATGTGGACGAACTCCACACCGGTGACGCCCGACCCGATCACGGTGACGCTCTCGGGAAACACCTTCGGCGGGTAGCAGTCGCGCGTGGTGAGGATCCGGTCGCCGTCGGGCTCGCACCACTCGGGGATGCGGGGCCGGGTTCCGGTGGCGATCAGGGCCGCGTCGAACTCGATCGTCTCGGTGCCCTCCGCGCCGACGACCTCGGCCGAGTGCGGACCCGTGAAGCGAGCATTGCCGTACACGAGGCGCACCGACTGGCTGTCGAGCAGGCTCGTGACGTCGTGCTGCATCTGGTTCTTGATGCCCTCGATGCGTGCGGTCAGGGCCTGGATGTCGACTTCGGGGTCGTGCTGCTCGAGCCCCATCCCCGTGATCCGTCGCGAGTCGCTCATGGCGCCGCCGGTGGCGATCATCGTCTTCGACGGGATGCAGTCCCACAGGTGGGCCGCACCACCGAACACGTCACGCTCGACCACCGTGACCTTGGCGCCGAGACGAGCCGCGTACGTGGCGGCCTGGTTACCGGCCGGCCCGCCACCGATGATGAGAAATCGCACAGTCACGTCCGACAGGCTACGGCGCGGTCGAGTGGTCGTGGAAGTTTCGTTCGTCACCCGCGCCGCCGGTGGCAGCGGCGAGCAGTACACCGCGCCCCATCACCATCGCGGCATCGCCAGGGTCGGGGAGCGAGGCGCCCGTGACGACGTTTGCGCAGTACGTCGACGGGAAGTCGATCTGGTCGCGGCGTTCGCCGACCCACTCGAAGTGCATGCCGTCGGGACGCCGGAAGTTGCCGCCCCACGCGAACCCGTGTTTCCGGAAGATCCGCACGACGTCGCAGTGCAGCTGCGGACGGCACCCGGCGCAGTTCGTGTCCGTGTTGGTGTCGAGCGCCATGCCATACGTGTGCCGGGACAGGAACCCGATCTGGCCGCTCACACGACTGAACCGAGGCACGTAGCAGCCGCCGGCGGAGTTGGCGTTCGCGACGTCGATCTCCCCGGCCAGCCCGGCAGCGGCCACCTCCGTGAGTGCGGCCCGCAGATCGTCCACCACCGCGACGTGACACTGCGCCCGGATCGGGATCGATTCGTTCAGCACCACGCGACCGTCGGTGAGGTTGTTCGCCTTCCAGGTCGGATGCATCGTCACCCCACCGGTCGACGTGAACCGGTACCAGGGCTCACCGAGTGCGACCTTCGTGCGAGCGGTGCTGAGCGTGTCGTCCGGGTCCTGCGGGTCCCAGCTGCGGTTGACCTTGGTGTCCTGACGGGTCGCGAGCCCCTCGGCGTCGACCGCGGCGTCGAACGCAGCCCGGTCGTCGAACCCGTAGATGACGGCACGGGTGTCGTTCGTGGCGCCCAGCCGCTCGGCGACGTCGTACGTGAAGACCAGCTCGGCCCAACCGATCTGGTCGTACGGCCGGATCCCGCCGACCGTGAGCGGCACGATCGAGCCGTCGGCGGCTTGCATGACCACCACGTCGCCCACGGTCGAACCGGTGAGCTCGGCCGTGACCTCGTTCATCACGACCCGGTCGTCGCCGAGGGCCGCAGGCACGTCGCCACCCATCACCCGCCCGATCGAGCCGCGCGGCATCGAGATGTAGACCATCGGGATCAGGTACCCCTCGGGTGGGGCGTGCACGGTGGTGCCGCCACGGGTGATCGCCCGCATGCCGAGCGAGCCGCTCCGGCCGACGGTCGCAGTCCCGCCGATCCGATCCGCGACCCGGTCGGCCGCCTCGACGACCGCTCGGTCAACGTCACCCACGTCGAACACGACCGCGAGGTCACCGACGTCGCGGGATGCACGCGTGGCCGGCTCGTCGACGGTGGCCGCCGTGTCGATCGTCGACGCCCACACGACCGCGCCGCCGAACACCGTGACGACCCCCACCGCTGCAACGGCCGCGCGACGGAACAACGGACGGGCGGGCATGGCGGGCCATCGTACGAACAGTTCGGCAACCACGGGTGTCGCCCTGCGGGTGAACCGCTACGGTCTCTGACTCGTGAGCGACACCACCGACGAGCAGAACCAGTCGACCGGGAGCGGACTCGTCGCCGAGAAGGCCCGCCGCCTCGAACGCGTCGCCGAACTGCGAGAGCAGGGGGTCGAGCCGTACCCGTACCGCTTCGACCGGTCGCACACCCTCGCCGAGGTCCGCAACGAATGGGGCGACCTCGAGCCGGGCACCGAGACCGAGCACGAGGTCAGCGTCGCCGGCCGGGTCATGCTCAAGCGCGACACCGGCAAGCTGGTCTTCGCCACCATCCGTGACCGAGGCGACGAGATCCAGCTGTTCGTGTCCAAGGCCGTCACCGGCGACGAGCACTTCGACGACGTGAAGGCGCTCGACCTCGGCGACTGGGTCGGCGTCACCGGCACCGTCATGACCACCCGCAAGGGCGAGCTGTCGGTCAAGGCCGCCACGGTGCAGTTGCTGTCCAAGGCGATCCGCCCGATGCCCGACAAGTGGCACGGTCTCACCGACACCGACACCCGGTTCCGTCAGCGGTACGCCGACCTCATCGTCAACGACGAGGCGCGGCGCGCCTTCGAGATCCGCCACGAGGTCATCGCGAGTTTCCGGCGCACGCTGCACGAGCGCGGCTTCATCGAGGTCGAGACCCCGGTGCTGCACGTGGAGGCCGGCGGCGCCCATGCCCGCCCGTTCGTCACCCATCACAACACACTCGACATGGATCTGTATCTCCGGATCGCGCTCGAACTGCACCTCAAGCGGCTGATCGTCGGCGGCATGGAGCGGGTGTTCGAGATCGGCCGGATCTTCCGCAACGAGGGCATCTCGACCCGCCACAACCCCGAGTTCACGATGATGGAGCTCTACCAGGCGTTCGGCGACTGGAACGAGGTCATGGACATCACCGAGGAGCTGGTCACCCAGGCCGCCCGCGACGCCATCGGCACCACCGTGCTGACCATCCGGGGCCAGGAGATCGATCTCGCCGAGCCGTGGCCGCGCAAGCGGATGGTCGACTTCGTGAGCGAGGCGGTCGGCCGCGAGGTCCACCCGTCCCAGCCGATCGACGAACTCCGGGCGCTCGCGGCCGAGCACGGCATCCGCTACGAAGACCGATGGGGTGGCGGCAAACTGGTCGAGGAGCTGTTCGAGGCGCTCTGCGAGGCCGACATCGTGCGGCCCACGTTCGTGACCGGTCATCCGACCGAGATCTCACCGCTGGCGCGCACCGACCGGAACGACCCGTGGCTCACCGAGCGGTTCGAGATCTTCGTCGACTCGCGCGAACTCGGCAACGGCTACTCCGAGCTCAACGACCCGGTCGAGCAACGGGCCCGGTTCGAAGACGAGCAGGCCGCCAAGGAGGCGGGCGATGCCGAGGCCGGCACCGTCGACGAGGACTACCTCCGTGCGCTCGAGTACGGCATGCCGCCGACCGGCGGCCTCGGGATCGGCATGGACCGCGTCGCGATGCTGATCGCCGGCGTCGACTCGATCAAGGAAGTGATCCTCTTCCCCACCCTGCGCCCGGAACAAGACGGCCACTCGACCGAACCAACCGCCGGGGAGGAATCCTGATGACACAGGAGATGACACTCGACCCGACGAGGGAACCGGTCCCGACCATCGAAGGAGACATCTGATGACACGCATGGCTTGGGGCGCCGGCCTCACCACGGTGGCCGCCGACGGCACGGTGCTCGACGCCTGGTTCCGTTGGTTCGGCTGGGGCGAGTACGGCGACGACGAGATGATGCGCGAGCACGCGATCGACGAACAGCTCGGTCTGCGCGACGAGCACGACGAGCTCCGCAACGTGACCATCCGCCCGATCCGCCTGTCGATCGACGTCGACGAGGCGCCGGCGTCGGTCGCCGACGGATACCTGCGCCTCCACCTCCTGTCCGGTCGACTCGCGGCTCCGCACTCGCTCAACCTCGACGGCATCTTCGGTGCGCTCACCAACGTGGCGTGGACGAGCCTCGGCCCGGTCGCGATCGGCGAGATCGAAGCGGTCCGCCTGCGAGCGCGCCAGGCCGGTCGGACGATCCGCGTGCACGGCGTCGACAAGTTCCCGGCGATGCTCGACTACGTCGTGCCGTCCGGCGTCCGGATCGCCGACGCCACGCGGGTCCGCCTCGGCGCCCACCTGGCCGAGGGCACCGTGGTGATGCACGAGGGGTTCTGCAACTTCAACGCCGGCACACTCGGCACCTCCATGGTCGAGGGGCGCATCTCGGCCGGCGTCGTGGTCGGCGACGGCTCCGATGTCGGCGGCGGCGCTTCGATCCAGGGCACCCTCTCCGGCGGCGGCACCGAGACGATCTCGGTCGGCGAACGTTGCCTGCTCGGCGCCAACGCCGGCATCGGCATCAGCCTCGGTGACGACTGTGTGGTCGAGGCCGGCCTGTACGTCACGGCCGCCACGCCCGTGATGACACCCGACGGCGTCGTGAAGGCACGCGAGCTGTCCGGCATCGACGGCGTCATGTTCATCCGCGACGGCCAGTCGGGTCAGGTCATCGCCCGTCCCCGCACCCGTTCGTGGGGCGAACTGAACGCCGACCTCCACGCCAACGACTGACCCACGGGAGCGTGGTGGTGCCGACGGCACCTGTTCCACCTCCGACACCACGGTCATACTGGACCGATGATCGAGGGGCGAGAGCGGGGCTGGGCGCTGGCCGCTGTCGGCATGTTGCTCGTGTCGACCGACTCGTTCTTCGTGCGGACGGCCGACTTCGACGCGTGGACGATCTCGTTCGTGTTCGGCATCGCCTCGACGATCTCGCTCGGCACCTACTTCCTGGCGACCACCGACGAGCCCCCGGCGCGGGCGATCCGGCGCGAGCCGTGGACACTCGCGGGGTTGGCCCTGCTGTCGGCGTTCACACAGATCGCGTACGTGGGTGCCGTCAACCACACCGCCGTGTCCAACGTGGTGGTGATCGTCGCTGCCACCCCGATCGCGACGGCCGCGCTCGCCTGGCTCGTGCTGCGCGAACGCACCGAGCGTCGGGTCGTCGTAGCGATCGTGATCACGGTCGCCGGCATCGTCATCGTCGTCGGCGGGTCGCTCGGCACCCCGACGATCGACGGCGACCTGCTCGCACTGCTCGCGGTCGTGCTCGTGTCGCTCAGCCTCGTGCTGTGGCGTCGCTCCCCCGACATCAACCGTCCCTTGGCCTTGGCGCTCAGCTCCGCCACGATGGCGGCGGTCACCGCGCCGTTCGCCGACATCGGCGATGCCCCGTTGCGCGTGTTCGTCGCCGGCGGGCTGATGGGCCTGGTCTTCAACCCGCTCGGCCGCCTGTCGTACACGTCGGCGCCCAGGTACGCACCGACCGCGGAAGTCGCACTCTTCTCACCGGTCGAAACGGTGGCAGCCACGGTCTGGGCTTGGTGGTTCTTCTCCGAACGCCCGTCGATCGCCACCGTCACCGGCGGTGTGATCGTGCTGGCCGGCGTGCTCTTCGGCACGGTGGGGCGACGACAACGACCCCCGGTCGACGAGCGATCGGCGACGCCCGAACCGTCCGCCGGTTGAGTGGGGTCGGCCGAGCAGGGTTCGTCGTCGGCCGTGCGTCAGGTCGGGTCGACGAGGCGGTAGGTCACGTTGACGTCGACACGCAGCTGCTGCTGGCCCGACTCGACCGGGGTGCCACGCTGCATCGCCCCTCGCGACTCCATCGCCATGAGGGCGGGTGCCTGGTAACCGCTCGACTCGTTGATCGTGATGACCTCGCCGACGGCGGCGCCCGCCGCGGTCGCGAGCTGTGTGGCGATCCGGTGCGCCTCCTCGATCGCGGCCACACGGACCTTCGGCAGGATCGCGGCCGGGTCGTCGACGGAGAACTGCACGCCGTGCATGGTGACGTTCGGGCCGCCGGCGGCGATCATCGTGTCGATCAGCGCGCCGAGCGACGACAGGTCGCGCACGACGATCGCGAGATCGTTCGAGCCCTGGTACCCGTGCTCGGTCGGGTGGAGGTTGGGGCCCCGGGTTCGCAGGTCACTGCGATCGACACCGGCACCGACGACCGCCTCGATGATCTCGTGCAGGGCATCGTTGGAGCGTCGCAGCACGTCCTGTGCGTTCGGTCCCGTGACCACGACGCCGCAGTTGGTCCGGGCGATGTCCGGTTCCGCCGCCGCCGTCGCGCTGCCCACCACCGAGATCGTTCGCTTCATGCCCGGCATTCTCGCACGACCGGAGAACCTCGGCCTGTCGAGCGGCGGGCGCGTCAGGCCGGGGCGACGAACGCGATGCTCTCCGCGATCAGGGCTCGCCAGCGGCGGCGATCACGCCGTGGCACCGACACCCACTCCTCGAACACCTTCCTGGCGGGGGCGAACGGCTGCCCGACACCCTGCTCGATCAGTTCGGCGACCCGCTCCTTCGGGAGTTTGACCACCAGGCCGGATCCCTTGTAGTCGACGAGACCGAGGAACTCGCCGGCGACACGGGCGCACCGACCGTTCATGATCGTGCCCTCCTCGACCCGCGGGTCCTCGAGTTGGAACTCCTCGATCAGCTCCCAGAACAGGCCCTCGTCGGTCTGCGGCATGGCGGTTCCTCTCGATGGGATCAGACGATCAGGTTGGTGGTCAGCCAGCGGTGTACAGGCAGCAGGGCCGCCAGTCGGTCGGTGCACCACTCGGCGAAGCCCGGCGTGCCGACCGAGTCGGGCAGGGGCTCGACGAAGCGAACCTGGAAGCCGGTGTGGCGCAGGAGGTCGGCCCGTGGATGATCGGCGTCGAACGGTGCGGGGACCTTCTTGACCTGGTCACCGGCCACGGCAGCGGCTCGCTCGCTGCGGAGCCGGTCGAGTTCGGCGTCGAGCGCCGCACCGGCGTCGCCGCCGACGGCAGCGCGCCATCGTTCGCGGATCACCGGCGTGAAGCCGATGCCGCTCGCGTACCCCACACGTGTCGCGTCGACCCGGAGCCAGAACATCGGCGACGCCTTCTTGTCGGCGCCCTCCCAGGTGGTGAGCAGTAGGTGGTCCTTGTACCGAGCGGCACCCTCCGGGGCGAACCGCAGGTCGCGGTGCAGCGGCGAGACCGAGCTGCGTGGCGTCGCGGTGAGGTCGGCGTCGAGTCGATCGGCGACCGTGGCGATCAGCGCCGCGCCCGGCCGGGTGACCCCGGCGGACAGCTCGCCCTTGTGCGCTGCGTACTCGTCGGAGGTCATGCCAGGAAGCCGGTCGAGCAGCGCGATCGCGGCCGGGTCGAACCCGGTGAAGCTCACTGCTGGCCGCCCACGTCGGCCGTCGCATCGCGCCCGGCTCGCTCGGCGAGTCGACCGATGAACATCCGCCAACCGCTCGCGTGCTGTTCGGCCATCTCCGGCGTGAGCCCTTCGTGGCGAACCGTGAACTCCGTCGCGGCTCCGCGTGCGGTGAGTTCGATCGTCACGACGCTCGAGTCGATCGGCACCGGGAAACCGCCTCGTTCCCACCCGTAGGTGAAGGCGAGCCGACGCATCGGGGTGACCTCGCGCACGGTACCGGCGACGACCCACCCGTTGTCGTGTTCCCAGCGGATCGTTCCGCCGACGCGCAGGTCGACCTCGGCGTCGACGGCCATCCACTCGCGCAGCCCGTCGGCGGTGCTGACGAGCGTCCAGACGACGTCGACCGGCGCGGCGATCAGCCGGTCGCATCCGGCGAGGATCACGACGCCACCGCCCGTCGCGCGGCGACGCGTTCGGCGTGCTGCGCCAATCGGTCGACCGCGTCCGACCAGTACTCGTCGAAGTAGGAACGCATCTCGGCAACGGCCTCGGCGTCGGCGCGGTACAGGCGGCGTCGGCCATCGGGCGCGACGGTGACGAGTCCGGCGTCGCGGAGGACGGCCAGGTGTTGGCTGACCGCCGGCTGCGACACGCCGAGCCGGTCGGCGAGCTCGCCGACCGGCTGCGCTTCGTCTCGCACGAGACGCAGCAGCTCCCGACGGTTCGGATTGGCCATCGCCCGGAAGCCGTCGTCGCATGCCACAACGACATATAAGCAGATACGCATATGAGCGTCAACTCGCACCGTCCGTCACCCCGGCGACGCCGTCCGCGCGATGTTCGCGTCATTCACGACGCTCGGCGGTCATTTTTCTCGACATCGCCCGCTGCTCGCGCGATTGTGAACGCCGAATCGCCCATCCGGGTGATCGTGCACCTCGGGCCACTGCGGCCCGTCGAGATCGGGGGATCTCTCCATGCAACTCTTCACACGTCAACTCATGACCGTCGGCACGTCAGCCGTCGACTGGGCCACGAACATCCGGGCTGCCGCATCGAGCGGGATGGGGACCGAGATCGCGCTGTGGGCCGTGGGCTTCGGCGCCCCGATCGGCACCCTGGCCTTCACGGCCCGAGTCGACGGCATCGCGGACCTCGCGGCCAAGGCCGCTCCGTTGGCCGACGACGCCGCCTACGCAGACCTGCTGGCCGCGGGCGCCGACCTGATGGCCGGCCCACCGATCGACTCGCTGGCGACCCCGGTCCACGGAGAGCTGGGCGATCCGCCGCCGGTCGGTTCGTACGCCTCGGTCACCAACGCCACGATCGCGAACGGCAAGTATGCCGAGGCGATCGGGTGGGGCATCGACGTCGCACAGCACGTGACCTCACTGACCGACATGCCGGTCGGACTCCTCACGCAGGACTTCGGACCGTTCGGCGTGCTCACCTGGATCGGCGTGAGCGCCGATGCGGCCGGGATCGACCGGTCCGCCCGTGCGACCAACGGCGACGCCGAATACATCTCCAAACTGTCGGCGGCGGGCGACCTGTTCGTCCCCGGTTCCGGCACCCGGGCCCTGGTCACCCGCATCGCCTGACGGCGACCGGGACACAGCGGCGCCCCGGCCGGAGTCCGACCGGTCGGACGTGGAGCACACGTCCGACCGGTCGCGATCGCGAAACACGCTTGCTCCGTTCGTGCGATTGTGAAACCCTCGTCGGATGCGGTCAACGGGCGGCTTGCCCTCGGGAACGGTCACGCTCTGTTTCACCGACATCGAGGGCTCGTCCATGCTGCTGCGCACGATGGGCGGCGACTACCAACGGATGCTGCACCTGCACCACGAGTGTCTCCGAGCGGTGTGGGAACGATTCGACGGCGCCGAGGTCAACACCGAAGGCGACTCGTTCTTCGTCGCGTTCGGATCGGCCGACGACGCGGTCGACGCTGCCGCCGCCGCCCAGCGCGCGCTCGTCGACACGGTCTGGCCCGAGCAGCGGCGACCGCTCGTCCGGATCGGGCTCCACACCGGGTGGGCCCGCCCGGACGACGGCGACTACGCGGCGCTGAGCGTCAACCAGGCGGCTCGTGTGGTGTCGGCCGCCCACGGTGACCAGGTGTTGGTGTCCGATGACACCGCTCGCGCGTTGCGTAAGCCACGCGGACCGGATCATCTCGCGTCGCTCGGACGCTTCCGCGTCCGCGACTTCTCCGAACCGGTCACCCTGCACCGTCTCGTGATCGACGGTGTCGACGGTCGCGACCTCCCACCGCGGGTGGTGCCCGCCGATGGGCACAACCTGATCCGGCCGTTGACCACCTTCCACGGACGCCGACGAGATCTCGATGTGCTCGCTGACGCGGTCCGCCCCGGACGTCTGGTCGCCATCGTCG
>CAXAWD010000004.1:0-20921 GCA_963972325.1 uncultured Acidimicrobiaceae bacterium | reverse complement strand
CCGACTACATCAAGGGGCGTGACGGCTACGACTACAACCAGCACGGCCAGGCCGGCAACACCCACGCCGACTTCGTGCCCGACGAAATCGTCGACCGCTTCTGCATCCTCGGCCCGCCCGACGAGCATCTCAGGCGGCTGGAGGAGCTGCGCGACCTCGGCGTCGACCAGTTCGCGATCTATCTCCAACACGACGGCAAGGACCACACGTTGCTCGAGTACGGCGAGCACATCATCCCGCAGCTCGATGAGCAGACGCTCGCCAAGTCGTAGTCTCGCTCCGTGATCCGTCGAGCCGCGCGCCGTGCCGCATTGTTCTGTGTCGCGTTGTTCCTGGTCGCGTCCCTGTGGGAGCTCTACAAGTTGGTCGGCCCCGACGACGGCGGATCGGTGTTCGGTGTTCGGCTGATCCCCAAGTCGTCCGATCGCGCGATGCCACACACGTGGGACATCGTCTCGCGTCTGACCGAACCCGAGACGAGCGCCGGTACCGAACCGATCTGGCTGACGGTGGCCGGATACTCCTGGTACACGTTCCGCCTGGCGTTCGCCGGGCTGGTGCTCGGCGGCCTCATCGGGGTGTTCCTGGCTGTGCTCATGGCGCGGTTCCGCATCGTCGAGCGCGGTCTGCTGCCCTGGGTGATCATGTCGCAGACCGTGCCGCTGATCGCACTGGCGCCACAGGTCGTCAGCTGGAGCGGTCGGCTCGATCTGTTCGGCTGGGAGTGGCCGCGGTGGGCATCGGTGTGCGTGTTGGCGGCGTTCCTGGCGTTCTTCCCGGTGGCGGTGGGAACGCTGCGCGGTTTGCAGTCGGCGCCGTCCGCGGCGGTCGAACTGATGGACAGCTATGCCGCGGGGTGGTGGCGCACCCTGATCAAGCTCCGGTTCCCGGCGGCGGTGCCGCACATGATGCCGGCACTGAAGCTGGCGGCGACGCTGTCGGTGGTCGGTGTCATCGTCTCGGAGATCTCCACCGGCATCCGGGGAGGGATCGGGCGCGCGGTGCTGTCGTACCTGCAGGCGTCCACCGGTGATCCGGAGAAGTTGTACTCGGCCGTGTTCGGCGCTGCGGTGCTCGGCATGGTGTTGTTCGGGGCGGTCGTCGCCCTCGAACTCGTGGTGATGCGGAACCGACCCCGCGAACAAGCGTCGTGAGCGTGCTGGTGCCGATGGCCGAAGTGATGGAGGAACGTGCATGAGCGGTGTCGTCGTCAACAACGTCTCGAAGGTGTTCAACGAAGGACACCCCAACCAGGTCGACGCGCTCGTCGACATCGAGCTCACCGTCGAGCCCGGTGAGTTCGTGTCGCTGATCGGCCCGTCGGGGTGTGGCAAGTCGACGCTGTTGCGGCTGATCGCCAATCTGATCGAGCCGACCGTCGGCGACGTGCTGGTCAACGGCAAGTCGGCGGCGCAGGCGCGCCTCGACCAGGACTACGGCATGGCGTTCCAGCAGGCCGGCCTGTTCGAGTGGCGGTCGGTCGAGAAGAACATCGAACTCCCGCTCGAGTTGAAGGGGTGGGACAAGGCCGAGCGCCGGGCCCGCGCGCACGAGATGCTCGAACTCGTCAAACTCCCGGAATTCGCCCGACACATGCCGTGGCAACTCTCTGGTGGCATGCAGCAGCGGATCGCGATCGCGCGTGCCCTCGCGGCGCACCCGCAACTGCTGCTGATGGACGAGCCCTTCGGTGCGCTCGACGAGATGACCCGCGAGCACATGCAGGCCGAACTGCTTCGCATCTGTGCGGCCACGAAGACCACGGTCGTGTTCGTCACCCACTCGATCCCCGAAGCGGTGTACCTGTCCGACCGGGTGGTCGTCATGTCGCCGCGACCGGGCCGCATCACCGACCTCGTCGACATCCGACTCGGGCGCGATCGTGACGAGGACACCCGGGAGGACGAACACTTCTACGCGTCGATCACGGCGGTGCGCGAAGCGTTGCGCAGCGGCGAGTCGGTGCGGGGCGGGGTCGACGACCGATGAACGCTCGACGCGTGTTCGCCAACGTCGTGCCGCCGGCGGCCTTCGGGGTGCTGTTCGTCGTGTTGTGGGAGGCCGTGGTCAAGGGGTTCGACCTCAAGCCGTACTTCCTGCCGGCGCCGTCGGCGATCTGGAGTGCGTTCATCGACAACCCCGGGCTCGTTCGCAGCGCGGCGTTCGTGTCGGGTTCGAACGCCCTCGTCGGACTGATCGCCGGCACCCTGCTGGGCATCGCCGCCAGCTTCCTGCTGATGCGGTTCAACCTGCTCAACGAACTCGTCTCGCCGCTCGCCGTGGCGCTCAACGCGATTCCGATCGTCGTGCTCGTCGCCGTGTTCCAGAACATGTACGCCAGCACGAGCGAGATCCCACGCCGGTTGATGGTCACGCTGATCGTGTTCTTCATCGTGTTGACCAACGTGGCCAAGGGGTTGCGACAGGTCCATGCGACGCATCTCGAGTTGATGCGGTCGTACGCGGCCTCGCCCACGATGATCCTCGTCAAGACGCGCATTCCGAACGCGCTGCCGTACCTGTTCACGGCGTTGAAGATCGCCGCGCCGACCGCGGTGATCACCGCGTTCGTGTCCGAGTACTTCGGGGGCCGTCAGAACGGCCTCGGCTACTTCATCCCGTCCAACTTCGCGAACTCCAAGACCGCCGTCGCGTGGGCCTACGTGATCGGTGCCTGCCTGCTCGGTCTGGCGTTCTACCTCGTCTCCATTGCCTTGGAGGCCATCACCACCAACAGACGGGGACGCGTCCCCGGGGGAGCAACAGCATGAACACACGACGGAACACCAGAAAGTTGACCAGGGCGGTCGGCGCACTCGCCGCGCTGGCCCTCGTCACGGCCGCCTGCGGCGGAGACGACGACGACGCCACACCGGCGGCCACCGATCCGCCGGCGGACGACACCGCCGACGACATGAGCGACGACATGTCCGATGACATGAGCGACGACGTGGCGATGGACTGCGAGACGCCGCGCGAGGCGAGCCTGCAGCTCCAGTGGTTCACCCAGGCCCAGTTCGCCGGCTACTTCGCGGCGGTCGACCAGGGCTTCTACGAGAACCACTGCCTCGACGTGACCATCGTCGAGGGCGGCCTCGACATCGTGCCGCAGACGCAGCTGGCCAACGGCGACGTCGACTTCGCGTTGGCGTGGGTGCCCAAGGCGCTGGCCAGCCGTGAAGCCGGGGCGAACATCGTGAACATCGCCCAGATCTACCAGCGGTCCGGCACCCTGCAGGTGTCGTTCGTCGACGCCGGCATCACGTCGCCCGCCGACTTCGCCGGCAAGAAGATCGGCAACTGGGGCTTCGGCAACGAGTACGAGGTCTTCGCGGCCCTCGGTGCCGAGGGTCTCGACCCGGCCGCCGATGTCGAGCTCGTCGGTCAGAACTTCGACATGAACGCTCTGCTCGACGGCGATATCGACGCCGCAGAGGCGATGACGTACAACGAGTACGCGCAGGTCCTCGAGGCCGTGAACCCCGACACCGGCGAGCTCTACACGCCGGACGACTTCAACGTCGTCAGCTACGAAGACGTCGGGGTCGGCATGTTGCAGGACGCCATCTGGGCCGACGCCGACAAGCTCGCCGACGACGAGGAGTATCGCTCGTTGGCCGTGTCGTTCGTCGCTGCCTCGATGGAGGGCTGGATGTACTGCCGTGACAACGTCGAGTCGTGCGCCGACATCGTGCTCGCCGCCGGCCCGACGCTCGGCGCCAGCCACCAGCTGTGGCAGGCCAACGAGGTCAACAAGCTGATCTGGCCGTCCGAGAACGGCATCGGCTACATCGACCCGGCAGCCTGGGACCGTACGGTCGAGATCGCCCAGGGCACGCCGAACCTCGAAGGCGCCACGGTGCTGACCGCGCCGCCGACCGAGGGTGCGTACACCAACGAGATCGTCGAGGAGGCCTGGACACACATCCAGACCGGCGACGACACGACCGGATCCGGCTTCACCGCCATGGAGGTCACCCTGAACGAGGGCGGCAACTGACCCTCCGGGTCCATCAGCGCGAACACTGATGCCGTCGGGCCGGGCAAACCGGCCCGACGGTTCGCGTTCCGGGTCAGCTCCGTGACGCGAGTGCGCGCCGCAGGTGCATCGGTCGGCGGGGAACGGGTGAACTCGTGACGATGTTGGTGGTCGAGTCGCCGTACTCCCACAGGTGCTGGAGCAACGCTTCGAGGTGGCCGGTGGTGCGGGTGCGGAGTCGAACGACGTGGGACTCGGAACCGGTCACCCGGTTCGACTCGATCACCTCGGGCATCGCCTCGATCACGTCGTCGACGCCCGGTCGGGCGTTCAGGCGGATCACGCAGAGCAGCGGGAAGCCGAGCTTCTCGTAGTCGACGACCGCTCGGTATCCCTTGATGACGCCGAGTTCCTCGAGTCGGCGGACCCGTTCGGTCACTGCCGGCGCACTCAGTCCGACCCGTTCACCCAGCTCCCGGTACGACATGCGACCGTCGAGCTGTAGCAGGTCGAGCAGCTCGATGTTGATGTCATCCAGGTCGATTTCACTCATGACCGTAGTTTCATAGGCAGTACATCAGAATGCAATGAAAACCACGGATGAATGTGGAAATCTGGCGTGAGAACCGTTGTTCCGCAATTGTCCGTTCCGGCCCTGGTTCATAGCGTTGTGGACATGAACGCTTTCCAGAACTCCGCCTTCCAGCAGTTGCTGTCGGCCTGGCGCCGTCGGGAAGACGCCCGCGCCACCGGCTCCTACGCCGACCTGGGCGCCGCCCGCAAGTCGCTCGAGTCAGCTCGGTCGAACATGCACACGGCGCTCCATTCCACGATGCGCTGACCCGGCGTCATCGAAACCGGGTGCCCGTCGACGCGGCACCCGAACCGAATCCCCCACACGCGCACGCACTCGGTTGCACCGCTCCGCGGTCCCGGGTGCGTTGTCGCGTCCGGGGACGGCCGAGCTCGCACGCTCCCGGGCTACCGCGGCGTCAGCCCAGTCCGGTCAGCACGTCCTGGAGCGCCTCGAGGCCAGCGGCGAGCGAGTCGGTGAGTGCCGCGAGCTCGGTCTCGCGAACATCGATGGCGATCGGCACGTCGAGTTGCACCGGGAACTCCTCGTCGAGTTCGACGGTTTCGTTGATCGGGATGTCGACGACCAGGTCGACCGGCACGTCGACGTCGACCGGCACGTTGACATCGAGCGGGATGCCGCCGAAGGGCGTGTCGATCGTGATCGTCGTGTCGAACGACTCGTTGATCGGGATCGTCGTCTTGATCGGCACCTCGACCACGCGGTCGAGCAGGATGTCGGTCTTGACCGGGATGATCTCGTCGATCTCCACGTCGAACGCGATGGTCGAGTCGCCGAACTCACGGAGGCCGGCGATCGCCTCCTCGACCCCGGCGGACACCTGCGGTTCGAGCGCCACGAGCTGTTCCTGGAATCCGGTGATCTGTGACGCGTACAGCGCCGCGCCCGCTTCGACCCGTTCGAGGTCGGCCCGCGTGGTGGCGAGGTCCTGTTCGGTCGTCGCGAGCGCGGACCGCGCCGCGGCGGCGTCGTCCTGGGCATCGGCGACGCGCGACACCATCAGTGCGATCGCGACGAAGGCGCCGACGAGCAACAGTGCCAGCAGCCCGATCAGCACGTTCATGCGGGTGGCGAGCGCGTCGATCTCCCGAGGGCTCGTCGACGCGTTGGCGAGCACCGGGATCGGCTCGGTGGCCTCGGTCTCTTCGACGTTGTCGGTCGTCGCGCCGACGTCGCTCGTGGTCGCGGCCGTCATGTCCTCCGACATTTCGTCCGGCTGCTCATCGGTCGAATCGGGCGTGGGTTCGATGTCCATGGGGGTGTCTCCTGTTCGCCGCTTCATGGCGATCGTCGCGAGCAGGCCGGCACCGATGACGACCGCGGCTGCGGTGAACGTCTCGGCGATGGCCTGGGCCGTCAAGGTCTCTTGGGCTTCGGTGACCGCAGCCTCGAAGCCGGGGTCGGTGATGCTGGGCAGGTCGATGGTGGAACGCAGGTCGTTGAACCGGGCGAGCCCCCAGGCGGTCAGCGCCGAGAGGCCGACGCTGAAGCCCATGAGCCGGACGACCATGACGACCGAAGCCGCCGCGCCGCGCTGGTCGGCTGGTGCGGCATCGACGACCGCGCTCGTGGTGGGCGCGACCGTGAGGCCGAAGCCGCCGCCGAGCAGCGCCAACTGGATGGCGAACACCGGGTAGGACGTGTCGGCCGTCCAGGTCGATCCCATCCAGGCGTACGCCCCGGTCGACATGGCGAGGCCGGCGAGCACCGGAGGCTGGTACCACCAACGTTCGGTGGCCCGGCCGCCGAGATACGACATCAGCGCCATCGCCGCGGTCAGCGACGAGAGGATCCATCCGGCGACGACCGCCGACCGTTCGAGGTCGAGCTCGACCGAGTTGATGAACAGCGGGACGTCGACCATCGCGATCACGAGCGCGGCGCCGACGACGAAGTTGACGAACAGGGCGATCAGCAGGTTGCGCCCGCGGAACAGCCGCTGGTCGAACAGCGGGTGGTCGCTGCGGCGTTGCTGCCACACGAACGTGGCGCCGGCCACCATCGCGACCGCGTAGAGGAACCGCCAATCGGTACCCTCCCCGGTCAGCTCCGACAGGCCGTTGACACTCTGGATCTCGGCGGAGCCGAGCAGCGCCACGTTGAGGCTGACGAGGGTGATCGTGAGCAGGGCGGCGCCGATCCAGTCGATGCGCTGCCGTTCGGCCGGCCGATCGTGGCCCTCGAGTGCCCACCACGAGGCGATCAGACCGGCGATCGCGAGCGGGATGTTGAGCCAGAACTGCCACTGCCACGACAGCAGGCGCACGAGCATCGCGCCGTACAGCGGCCCCCACACCCAGCCCATCGTCTCGATCGCGCCGAGCGTGCCGAGGGCACGGGCGCGCTTGCCCTCCGGGTACACGTCGCCGACGACGGCGAGTGCCACCGGCACCATCGCGCCGCCGCCGATCGCGGTCATCACGCGGCCGGTCAGGAACCACCCGAAGGCCGAGTCGAACTCGGTCGAGAGCGGGATCAGGATCGTGCCGACCAGGAACAGCAGGTAAGCGCCGATGAACGTGCGTCGGCGGCCGAGCACGTCGCTGATACGGCCGGCGATCGGCATGATCGCCACGAACGCGATCAGGTAGGCGTTGACGATCCACGCGGCGTCGTCGAGCCCGTCGGGCAGCACGAGACCGAGGTCGCCGATGATCGGCCGCAGCATCGTCGACACGACCGTCAGGTCGTCGGCCGCGACGAAGACGCTGAACCCGACGACCGCGAGGATCGCGGCGGGTGACGGCCGGCGGCGGCCGGAATCGAAGGTGGTCGTCTCGGCGGCGTCAGTCACGGACGTTCTCCGGCGGGTCGATCGTGAAGCTCTCGCCGTAGTCGGCGAGCTCGAGGCGCCAGTCGGCGTCGGCGCCGTCGATCACGGTGGTGAACTCGGCGGCGGTCACCAGTGCGGTCGTCGGATGGATCCAGAAGTCGACCGGTACGTCCTGGTCGCGAACGAGGTCGACGGTGATGTTGCGCACGTCGGCTGCGTCGGCGATGCCGCGTACGTGATAGCGGTCGCCGCCGCGGTCGTCGATACCGACGAGTTCGACGTCGCGCAGGTTGGCGAGCAACGGCTGCCAGCCGTCCTCGGGGTCGAAGAACCGCGACGGGTCGATGTCGTAGCCGACCGGCAACGTCTCGAAGTCGCCGGTGACGGGGTTGGAGATCCAGACCTCGGTGTCGATCGCGACGGCGCCGATCTTGGTGGGCAGATTGCCGCTGACGGTCACGGTGAGTTCGGCCTGTGCCTTGGTGGGCACGGTGAACTGGCCGCGCAGCCCGTCGAGCGCGATCTCCTCGAACTGGTCGATGTACACGGCGGCGCCGTCGCGCTCGAGCCGGAACTCGACGCTCGAGACGCCGGACATCGCCACCGCGGAGCGTTGCATCAGCGCGCCCGGGTCGACGTCGGGGTCGGCGACGGCACCGTCGTCGAGGTCGACCACATCGGCGGTCGCACCGTCGGTGCCGCTCGCGGCGTCGGAACCGGCGCCGCGTACGACCACCACGAACGTGACGATCAGGGCGACGGCCGCGACGGCGACCGAGCCGGCGGCGAACAGAGACGCACCGTCGGTGCGTCGTTGGTCGGTCATGGACGTTCCTCCTGCTACACCCCCCTGTGGAACCGGAAACAGGCGTAACAGTGCTACAACCGGACCCCGTGCCGACCTATTCCGGGTCGGCGATCCACGAACCGTGGAACCCGAACGGTACCCGCTGCGGCAGGGGCACCCGGGCGAGCGGTTCGGCGGCCACGTCACGGGCGTCGAGCACCGTGAACTCGCTCGTGTCGGTCGTCTTGTCGTACACGTAGGTCAACAGGTAGCCGTCGTCTTCGGCGGTGCTGCCCTCGCGGGGCACGAACACCGGCTCGCCCGGAATCCTGAACTCGCCGAAGTCGTGCGCGGCGGATCGGTCGGCGTCGAGGTCGTACCGCACGATCGAGTTCTGCTCGTCGAAACTGGCGACCGCGTACCCCACGTCGTTGCGGACACCGACGCGGTCGTCGGCGACGCGTGGGAACTCGATCGCCCGGTCGTCGAGCGCCTGCTCGCCGACGGTGCCGGCTGCGAGGTCGATCGTGAATCGGTGCAGCGCGGCGTCGTTCTGGAACGTGGCCGACGCCTGTCGCCACAGCTCGGGGTAGCGGGCGGTGTCGAGCACGATCTGCTCGACCGCACCGTCGTCGGCGGTCACGTCGAAGCTGTTCATCGGGTGGAACACGTAGCACGGGTCGATGTCGAACCACGTCGGCTGCAGGCCGACGGCGCCGCGCGGCATCACGCCGAGGCGGGCGCCGTAGTCGTCGTCCCACCGGTACGGCATACCGCCCTGCATCGCGAGGTCGAGGTCGAACACGACCGGGAGATCCATGAAGATCACGTGCGACTCGGTGATCGAGAAGTCGTGGATCATCGTCGGGCCGGGTACGTCGATGACCTCGGTCTGCACGAGCTCACCGTCGGCCGACACGCGGTGATACGTGAGGTACGGCTCGAAGAACCCGTACCCGAAGAAGTGCATCTCGCCGGTGATCGGGCAGACCTTCGGGTGCGCCGTCATCGCCGAGTCGAGACGCCCGTCGAAGTCGTACACGCCGATCGTGTCGAGCTCGGGGGTGAGCTCGTGCGGGAAGCTCGACTCGACCAACGCGAGGATGTGGCCCGCGTGTTCGACGACGTGGGTGTTCGCGACGCCGATGGTGCGGTCGACCGAACCGTCATCGCCGATCATGCGGACGCCCGGCTCGGCGAGCGCCCGGGTGCGCACCCACCGGTTGCGGTACCACTCGGCCCTGCCGTCACGCAGCCGGATGCCGTGGATCATGCCGTCGCCGGCGAACCAGTGCGCCGAACGTCCGGTGTGCGGGTTGGCGCCGTTGCGAAAATAACGACCCGACAGTTCGGGCGGCAGCGAACCGATCACCGGCAGGTCGGTCGCGGTGACCTCGTCGAACACCGGGGCATAGTTGCCGCGCAGATGGAACGGCAGGCGTTCGTCGTCGGTGGCAGCGGACGTCGTGTCGGTCGTCGTCATCGAATCAGCGTGTCAGGCGCTCGTGAGCCGGGCAACTCGGACGCCGTCGGGCGTCGCTTCGTCGGAGCGGTTCAGCGGGCCATGCCGTAGAACTCGTCGTTCGGTCGCATCCCGGTGAAGTTGGCGTAGCGGTTCGACAGGGCGAACAGCGCGGTGATCGCGCCGATGTCCCAGATCTCGTCGTCGGTGAATCCGTACGAGCGCATCGCGGCCAGCTCGTCGTCGCCGACGTTGGCCGAGTCGTTCGCCACCTTGAGCGCGTAGTCGACGATGTGGCGCTCCCGTTCGCTGAGGTCGGCCTTGGCCGGGTTGGTCGCGACCTGGTCGGAGATCAGCGGACTCTTCGCGCGGATGCGCAGGATCGCACCGTGCGCCACCACGCAGTAGAGGCAGCCGTTGGTCGCCGAGGTGGCGACCACGATGAGTTCGCGTTCGGCCTTGGACAAACCCTCGTTGCTGTCCATCAGCGCGTCGTGGAACGCGAAGAACGCCCGGAACTCCGCCGGCCGGCGTGCGAACGCGAGGAACACGTTGGGCACGAACCCGGACTTTTCCTGCACCGTGAGGATCTGCTCGCGGATGTCGTCCGGCAAATCCTCGAGATCGGGGACGTCGAACCGGGAGATCGGGTGAGCGCTCATGTCGCGAGCTTCGCGCACTCGTCGGCGGTCAGGCCCGCCGGAGCACGGCCCACAACCCGGTGCCGGCGCGCGCGGTGACGCCGCTCCACTCGCCGGGCAGCGCTCGTTCGACGTCAACCGGCGGCAGGTGGATCGGCGTCTGGTCGGCACGCGTGTTGACCCACACGACAGTGCCGCCGGGACGCAGCACGCGGTCGACCTCGCCGGGGAAGAGGATCATGTTGATCATCAGTACCGCGTCGAACGAGTCGGCCGGGAACGGGAGCTGCGACGAGTCGGCCCGAACCTTCGGCGCGAGCCCGTCGGGTGCGTGGGCGAGCATGCCGGCGGAGAGGTCGACCGAAACCTGCTCGGCAACCCGGCCGTGGAGCAGCCGTGTGCCCGCACCGGTACCGGAGCCGAGTTCGAGCCACCGGCCGTCGAGCGGCGGCGCCCCGCGGTCGAGCGCGTCGTCGACCACGGCGGCCTTGACCGGGTCGACCTGCCGCTCGGTCCACTCCGGCGCGAGTCCGTCGAAGATCGCGGCGACCCGGTGGGCGTCGTCCGGCGTCCACGGTTCGCCGAGCGCGATCGATCGGGTCAGCTTCCGCATGGGGTGATCCGGCCCGGCGAACGGTTCGGGGTCGGTTGCGTCGGGGTGGTCGGGGAGCTCGGTGATCACGTGCCCATCCTCACCGCGGTCGGGCGGTCACGGCGAACGCGACCGCGGCGGCGGCGCCGACGTTGAGCGAGTCGACGTCGGCATCGATCGGGAGTCGCACCCGGCGGGACGCGGTCGTCATCGTGCGCTCGGTCAGCCCCGGTCCCTCGGCTCCGAGGACGAGTGCGAGCCGGTCGGGCACCGCGAGGTGCCAGATGTCGGCGCTGTCGGCCGCCGGGGTGAGTGCCCAGCTCTCGAACGCCGCGGCGTGCAGGGTCGTCAGGGCCGCCGGCCAGTCGTCGGCGCCGACTCGACAGCAGGGCATGAACAGGATCTCGCCCATGCTGACCCGCACGGTGCGGCGCGTGTACGGGTCGATGCACGTCGGGTCGAGCACGAGTCCGTCGATGCCGAACGCACGCGCCGACCGGGCGATCGCGCCCAGGTTCTCGGGGTCGTTCAACCCTTCGAGCACCACGAGCCGGCTGGTGCGTGCGGACAGCTCGGACAGGGTCGGAAGCGGCCGCCGGTCGGCCGCCGCGATGGCACCGCGGTGCAGGTCGAACCCGACGATGTCGTGCAGCACGTCGCGGGCGACGATGTACGTGGGTGCCTCGAGCGGGTCGAGCAGGTGCCGCAGGCGTTCGTACTTGCGCTCGGACACGACGACCGATCGCACCCGGTGCCCCGACGTGACCAGCCGTTCGATCGAGACCGGGCCCTCGGCGATGAAGAACTCGTCGCCCTCGATCGTGCGGCGGGCGGCGATGTTGCGGAGCTCCCGGTAGTCGACGAGCCGGGCGTCGCCTGCGTGGTCGATCCGCTCCGCCATCGGCCCAGTGTGCCAGCAGGCGCGTCCGGTCGTCGTCGTCGAATGACTTGTGGTCGGCCGGCCCGTGCGCGACAATCGAACACGTGTTCCCTTCGTCGGTCGTGTGTCAGCGCTCGCTGTTCGGGTCGCTCGATCCCGAGTACGACCCGTCGTTCCGCGAGCTGACACGGCTCGATCTCGACGCCCGCACCTGGGTCGATCACGTGCCCGGGTGGCTGACCGGGTCCGACCGGATGTTCGACGAGCTCACGTCCGAGCTGCCGTTCCGGCAGCGCACCGGCATCCGCATGTACGACCAGCTCGTCGACGAGCCGCGCCTGTCGGCGTGGTGGAGCGTCGCGAGTGGCCAACCCGAGCCGATGCCGATCCTGCGCGAGATCCGGTTGCTGCTGGCCGACCGCTACGACGAACCGTTCGACTCGATCGGTTTCAACCTGTACCGCGACGGCCACGACTCGGTTGCCTGGCACGGCGACCGCCACCGGCACGTGGTCACCAACCCGGTGATCGCGATCCTCAGCGTCGGTGCGGCGAGGCCACTCAAGCTGCGGCCGCGCGGCGGCGGTGCGTCGCTCGCGTGGCCACTCGGTCACGGCGACCTGTTCGTGATGGGTGGTGCCTGCCAGCACGAGTGGGAGCACGCGGTGCCGAAGATGCGCACCACGAGCGGGGCCCGGCTCAGCATCACGTTTCGCTCGGTCTGACCGACGGTCGGTGCCCGACCGTCGTGGCGACCGACCGTCAGCGGGCGAAGACCTGCTCGTCGTGTTCGAATGCCTTGAACTCGAGCGCGTTGCCGCTCGGGTCGAGCACGAACATCGTCGACTGCTCGCCCGGCTCGCCGACGAATCGGGTGTGCGGTTCGATCACGAACTCCACCGCGGCGGCGCGCAGACGATCGGCGAGTGTCCGCCACGCCGCGGGGTCGAGCAGTAGGCCGAAATGGGGCACCGGCACATCGTCGCCGTCGACCGGGTTCACGATGCGATCGCCGGAGGTGGGGGAGAGATGGGCGACGATCTGGTGGCCGTACAGGTCGAAGTCGACCCAGTGGTCGTCGGATCGACCCTCGGGGCACCCGAGTACCTCACCGTAGAAGCGCCGAGCGGCGGCGAGATCGTGCACCGGGAACGCCAAGTGGAACCGGGGTCGATCGCCGGCGCTCACTGTCGGCCCCGAGGCAGCGGCACGGCGTATGTGCCCTGCGCGGCCGCCGTGATCTTGTCGGGTGCGCCATCGACCCACACGTGCGCGGTGCCGACCACACTGCGGCGGCTGACCGACTCGAGATCGGCGCGACACATCATGCGCTCGCCGACCGCGGGCCGGAGGAACCGGATCGACAGCTCTGAGGTCAGCGCCATCGGCTCGATCCGCCCGAGCCCGACGAACGCGAGGAACCACAGCGCCGAATCCGCGATGCCGAACTGGCACGGACCCGAGACGAAACCGCCCGGACGGATGTCGCCGGGGGTCACGTCGTACGCCGCCACGGCGTAGTCGGGACCGAGTTCGACGCACCGGTTGCGGGTGCCGGGGAACTGTTCGGCGATCATGGCGTTGATCTCCGCGATGTTCAACTCGCTGGTCATGTCGCCACGCTACGGAGGCGACGTGCTAACCATCGAACCATGATCCGAAATGTCGTCGTGGTCGGCGCCTCGCTCGCGGGGCTGCGCGCCGTCGAAACGCTCCGCACCGGAGGGTTCGACGGCAGGGTGACGTTGATCGGCGACGAGCCGCACCTGCCCTACGACCGACCGCCGCTGTCCAAGCGGCTGCTGTCCGGCGAGTGGGAGCCCGACCGGGTGCTGCTGCGCAAACCCGACGACATGAACACTCTCGATGTCGAATGGCGTCGCGGTGTCGCTGCGACCGCCCTCGACCTTCCGGGTCGCACGGTCGAGTTGGCCGACGGTGAGCTGGTGTCGTTCGACGGACTCATCGTGGCGACCGGCGCCACGGCACGCCGCCTGGTCGGCCAGGAGAAGCACCCGCACGCCGTCGTGCTGCGCAACCTCGACGACGCGCTCGATCTGCGGCAGCGGCTGGCGCTCGGCGGTCGGCGTGTGGTCGTGATCGGCGCCGGGTTCATCGGACTCGAGGTGGCGGCGACCGCCCGGCAGCTCGGCAACGAGGTCGTCGTGCTCGAAGGCGGTCGGGCGCCGCTCATGCGAGCCCTCGGTGCCGAGATGGGTGCGGCGGTCGCAGCCGCGCACGCCGACCACGGCGTCGAGATCCGCTGCGGCGTCCAGGTCGACGATCTCGCCTCGGGTGCCGTGTTGATCGACGGTGGGTGGCACGAGCCCGCCGACATCGTCGTCGTCGGTATCGGCGTCACTCCCGCCACCGGATGGCTCGACGGGTCGGGGCTGGAGATCCGCGATGGGCTCGTCTGCGGCCCTGATCTCAACGCGGGCCACCCGTTGGTGTACGGCGCGGGCGACGTGGTGCGTTGGTTCAACCCACTGTTCGAGGAGGAGATGCGGGTCGAACACTGGACCAACGCAGCCGAACAGGGCGCGCTGGCCGCCTCCAATCTGATCTCCGAGGCGGCGGGGCAGGAGCGTGCCGCGTACGCGCCGGTGCCGTTCTTCTGGAGCGACCAGTACGACCGACGGATCCAGTTCCTCGGTCGGGCGGCGCCCGACGACGAGGTGACCGTGGTCGCCGGCTCGGTCGAAGAACGCCAGTTCGCCGCGCTGTACGGGCGTGGGGGCCGGTTGACCGGTGTGCTGGGGGTCAACATGCCGCGCGCGGTGATGCCGTTCCGCAAGCACGTGCTCGAACGGATCGATTTCGCCACCGCGGTCGAGATCGCCACCGCTGCACCCTGATCAGCGGAGCGCGTTCGGGCTCGGGTCGCGCGTCGTAGGCTGCTGGCATGTCGCACTTGTCGAACGTGTGGTTCAAGGTCACCGACCTCGAGGTCGCCTCGGGGCGTGGGTGCCGGGTCACCACGGTGGACGGCCACGAGTACCTCGATTTCGCCGCCGGCATCGCCGTGAACTCGACCGGTCACTGCCACCCCAAGGTCACCGCCGCGATCGCCGCCCAGGCCGAACGGTTCCTGCATGCGTCGGCCAACGTGTACACCCACGACCTCCTGGAGCCGCTGGCGTCCAAACTCGACGAGATCACCCCGTCGAGCATCGACACGTTCTTCTTCGCCAACTCCGGCGCCGAGATCACCGAGGCCGCGGTCAAGCTCGCGAAGCAGGTCACGAAGCGGCCGAACGTCGTGGTCTTCCAGGGTTCGTTCCACGGACGCACTCACCTGTCGATGGCGATGACCACGTCGAAGACCGTCTACCGGGCGGGTCATGCGCCGCTGCCGTCCGGTGTGTTCGTCGCGCCGTTCCCCGACCCGCTCGCATCCGACCAGGAGGCGACGATCAACGCGTCGTTGCGTGGATTCGACCGGTTGCTCCAGCAGCAGACGGCGCCGGGCGAGACGGCGGCGGTGATCCTCGAACCGGTGCTCGGCGAGGGTGGCTACGTGCCGGCGCCGCGGGCGTTCATCGAGGGCATCGCCGAGCGTTGTCGCGAGCACGGCATCATGTTCATCGCCGACGAAGTACAGAGCGGTTTCGGTCGCACCGGCAACTGGTTCGCCGTCGATCAGTTCGACATCGAACCCGACATCATCTGCATGGCCAAGGGCATCGCGAGCGGCTTCCCGTTCGCAGCGCTCGGTACCCGTCGTGAGCTCGATGACCAGTGGCCGACCGGGAGCCACGGCGGCACCTACGGCGGGAATCCGCTCGGGTGCGCGGCGGCGCTCGCCACGATCGAGGTCATGAGCGAGCCGGGTTTCCTCGACAACGTCCGCTCCCGCGGCAGCCAGCTGCGCGACGCGCTCAGCGAGCTGAAGGAGCGTTATCCCGTGCTGCGACAGGTGCGCGGGCCGGGCCTGATGGTCGGTGCGAGTTTCGAAGACCCGTCGTTCGTGCCGCCGGTGCTCGAACACTGCCGCCGTGAGGGCCGTGTGATCCTCATGAACGCCGGCACCGACGGCAACATCGTGCGCTGGATGCCACCGTTGATCGTCACCGCCGCCGAGATCGACGAGGCGGTCGGCGCGTTCTCCGACGCGCTCAAGGCCACGATCTGACCCGATGCCGCGCCTCGACACCAACCGGCTCGAGGCGTGGCGTGAACTCCAGTCGGTCGTGACCGACATCACCCGGGGCATCGATGACGATCTGCGGCTCGAATGGGCCGTACCGCTCGGTTGGTTCGACGTGCTGGCGGCCCTACGGCAGCTCGGTGGGCGCGCGCGGCCACAGGACGTGGCCAACCGCATGCGAATCCCTGCGTCGAGCCTGAGCCGTCGTTTCGATCGGCTCGAGGAGGAGGGCTGGATCGCCCGGCACCGGCGCATCGATCCCGACGATCACCGCGCGGTCGACATCGAGCTCACGCCGCGCGGTCGCACGCTGTGGCGCGAGATGAGCGTGACCTACCGGCGCGCCGTGCAGGCCCGGTTCGCCGGCCGGCTCGACGACGAGCAGATCGCGGCGATCCGCGAGGTGACCGAGCTCGTCGATCCGGTCGACGACGAGACCTGACGGCGGGTGCCGGTCACGGCCTCGCCGCGAGATCGCTACGCATCGACGGTGGCGGGTTCCGGCCCGGGTTCGGCGCCCGAGTCGGGATCGGCCGCCGAACCGAGGTTGGCGTGCATCTTCTCGAGCTCGTGGCCTTCGACGTTGAGCGTCGGCACGATCCGGTCGAGCCACTTCGGGAACCACCAGTTGCCGTTGCCGAGCAACTCCATCGTGGCCGGCACGAGGAGCATGCGAACGAGCGTCGCATCGAGGAGCACGGCGAGCGCGAGGCCGGTACCGAACAACTTGACGATCCGGTTGTCCTCGAGCAGGAACGCTCCGAACACGACGACCATGATCGCCGCCGCGGCCGTGATCACCCGAGCGGTCGCGGCCAGGCCGTCGGCGACCGAGTTCTTGGCGTCGCCGGTGCGGTCGTACTCCTCCTTGACCCGCGACAGGAGGAAGACCTCGTAGTCCATCGACAGGCCGAACACGATCGCGAACAGCATCATCGGCACGAACGGTTCGATCGGCGCCGGTTCGATGCCGGTCAGCCCGCCGAGCCAGCCCCACTGGAAGATCGCGACGACCACGCCGTACGACGCAGCGATCGACAGCACGTTCATGATCACGGCCTTGAGCGGCACGAGCAGCGACCGGAACACCATCATCAGCAGGATGAACGACACTGCGAGCACGGCCCCGAAGAAGACCAGGATGCGTCCGGCGAGATAGTCGGAGAAGTCGATGTTGGCCGGCACCGAACCGGTGAGGTTGGCCACGATCCCGGTGCCGTCGACGATCGGTGCGATCACGTCGTCACGGAGACGGAACACCGTGTCTTCGGTGACCTCGTCCTGTGGCGACGTCGTGGGGATGATCTGCACGATGAACGCCTCGGATGCTGCCGGGTCGTCGAGGTTGCTCGGGAACGGGTCCGCCACGCTCTGCACGCCCGGGTCCGTCGCGATCGCAGCGGCCAACTCCTGCACGACGGCGATGTCCTCGGGACCGCCGATCTCGGCCGTGAGCAGGAACGGGCCGTTGAACCCCGGGCCGAAACCCTCGGCGACCAGGTCGTAGGCCTGGCGGGTCGTGGATTCCTCGGGGAAGTTCCCTTCGTCGGAGAACCCGAGGCGGAGACCGAGTACCGGGGAGGCGAGCAGCACCAGGACGCCGGTGCCGATGAGGAGGAACGTCCACGGGCGGGCCTGGATCAGGTGGCTCCACCGGTAGGCCCATGTCTCACGGATGGGCTTGTGCTGACGAGGCGGCACCGTCCGCCGCAGCGGGGCGAACCCCAGGCTGGCCAGCAGCGTGCCGACGAAGAGCACGAGGCCGAACACGGCGAGCACCGGCTGGCCGAGACCGAGACCGAGCAGGGTGATCGAGGCGAACCCGGCCATGATCAGCCCGCGCCAACGGGTCACCTCGAGTCGGCCGTGGGCGGTCGCGAGCAGTGCCGGCAACAGGGTGATCGACGCGAGCAGGGTGACCGCCACGGTGGCGGCCGCTGCGATGCCGAGGCCGGAGACGAACTGCAGGCCGATCAGCAGCATGCCGAGCAGGGAGATCACGACGGTGATGCCGGCGAACACGACGGCGCGGCCGGCGGTGTCCATCGCTCCGACGGTCGCCTGCTCGGGCGTGGCGCCCGCCCGCGTGAGTTCGCGGTAGCGGGTGATGATGAACAGTGCGTAGTCGATGCCGACGCCGAGCCCGATCATGATGCCGATCAGTGGGGCGAACTCGGGGATCTGGAACGCGTGGGTGAGTAGGGACACCAACCCGAAGCCGCCGGCGCCGACGCCCGCGATCGCGATACCGATCGGGAGGCCCATCGCGAGTACCGAACCGAACGACAGCACGAGTACGACGATCGCGAAGGCGAGACCGATCAGCTCGGATTCGGGCGGTTCGAACTCACCGAGTGCGGCGCCGCCGAGTTCGACACGCAGGCCGTCGATGTCGGGAATGGCCTCGTCGATCGTCTGACCGATGCCCACCGACTCCGACTCGTTGATGTCGTTGGCGAGGTTGACCTGCGCGAACGCGATCGTGCCGTCGTCGTTGATCTGACCGGCACCGAAGGGGGAGTACGGACTCACGAGCGTGACGCCCTCGATCTCGGCGACCTCGTCGAACATGTCGGTCATCGCGGCGACGATCTCGGGGTCTTCGACCCCGGCGTCGGTCTGGAAGACGATCTGTCCACCGAACGCGCTGCCGGCGCCGGGGAAGTACTCCTCGAGCACCTCGAAGCCGGCGTTGCTCTCGGAACCGGTCGACGTGAACTCGGCGTCGAAGGCGGACCCGACGGCCCCGCCGACGGCGTTGAGCCCGACGATCAGGGCGAGCCAGACGCCGATGACGGTCCAGCGGTGGTGGTAGCACCACCGGGCGAGGGTTTGGTACATCGGGCTCTCCTCCGAGTCGAGTGCGGCAGCGAACGCAGCTCGGCTTGTCTATCGGCTCCGGAGGGTCAGGCGCAACGGTTTCGTAGCGGCATGTTGCACATGTCACAGCCGACGACGGCAAGATCAGGGCATTCGGTGATGTGGTCGGCTCGATTCGTCGCTACGGTCGCGTAGCAATATGTCCGGACGACTCAGTGCTACGGCACGTGCCAAGATGCTGCGCGCGACGCAGGACCTCGTGCGAGAACGTGGCATCGACGCGTTCACGGTCGAAGCGGTTTCGGCGGCGTCCGGCGTCGCGAAGACGACGATCTATCGGCATTTTCCGTCGTCCGACGAGATGCTGCTCGCGGCGCTGTCGGAGATCGCCGGTGACGTGCCCGACATCGACACCGGCGACGTCCGCTCCGATCTCGTGGAGCTCATGCGCCGGTTCACCGAGATCGGCACTCGCCCCGACCTCCGCCAGATCATGACGGCGGTGATGCTGCGCGCCGCGAACGACGAGGAGTTCGATCGACTCCGCCTGCGGCACATCGCCGAGCGCAAGGCGCCGCTCCGGCTGATGATCCAACGCGGGATCGCGGCCGGCCTCATCGACCCGACGATCGACATCGAGACCGTCTCGGCGCTGATCGAGGGGCCGATGATCGCACGCGTGATGCATGACCGGTCCGGTTTCCGGCCGGGCGAGATCGATCAGATCGTCGGCCTGGTGCTGCGTGCGATCGCCCCACCCGACCGCGACTGACCGGTCGCTCGTCGCTCCGGTTGTGACGTGCGACACAGTTGCGACCAAACTCGTCCCATGCCCACCGCCGTCATCGTCGACGCCGTGCGGACCCCGCTGGGGCGACGCAACGGCAGGTTGCAGCACTGGCACCCTGTCGACCTCGCGGCCGAGACCCTGACCGCGCTCGCCGACCGCAACGATCTCGACCCGGCCCTGGTCGACGACGTGGTGCTCGGCTGCGTAATGCAGGTCGGTGAGCAGACCGCCAACGTCGCCCGCAACGCCGTGCTCGCCGCGGGGTGGCCCGAGGAGGTGCCAGGCACCACGGTCGACCGACAGTGCGGTTCGAGTCAGCAGGCCGCACATTTTGCGGCGCAGGGCGTCATCGCCGGCGCGTACGACATCGTGATCGCCGGCGGCGTCGAGGTGATGACCCGGGTGCCGATGGGCTCGTCGATGGCCGACGGCAAGTACGGCTACCCGTTCGGGCCGCGCATCGGCGCCCGGTACGCCGACCAGGGCGGGCTGGTGCCGCAGGGCATCTCCGCCGAGTTGATCGCCGACCGATGGGGCATCACCCGCGAGGAGATGGACGAGTTCGGCGCCAGGTCGCAGCAGCGCGCGCAGCGGGCCGCCGCCGAGGGCCGTTTCGACCGTGAGATCGTGCCGGTGGCGGGTGCCGACGGCGCAGCGGTGCTCGACGACGAGGGCATCCGCACCACCACCGTCGACACGTTGTCCAAGTTGAAGCCGGTGTTCCGGTCGGAGGCAGAGGGTGGGCGCGTCACGGCCGGCAACTCGTCACAGATCACCGACGGCGCCGCGGCGGTGCTGATCATGAGTGAGGCCCGGGCGAAACAGCTCGGGTTGACGCCGAGGGCCCGGTTCGTCGATTTCGCGCTCGCGGGTGCCGATCCTCGGTTGATGCTCACGGCTCCGATCCCGGCCACGACCAAGGTGCTCGATCGGGCCGGCCTGCGACTCGACGACATCGACCTGATCGAGATCAACGAGGCGTTCGCCTCGGCCGTGTTGGCGTGGGAGCGCGAGCATCATCCCGACCCCGATCGGGTCAACGTCAACGGTGGAGCGATCGCGCTCGGTCATCCGCTCGGGTGTTCGGGTGCCCGGCTGATGGCCACGCTCGTCAACGAGCTCGAACGCAGCGGTGGCCGTTACGGGCTGCAGACCATCTGCGAAGGTGGCGGGATGGCCAATGCGACCATCCTCGAACGGCTCGGTTGAGGCCCGAATCGGCCTCGATGTCTCTGCCCACAGGCCCTGGGGATAACCGATAACGTGAGTGCCGTGATCCTCGCCGTGTCTGTGGGCAGTGTGGTGTGGTTCCTCGTCGGCCTCGTGCTGATGGTGGGGCTCTGGCGCACCGGTATGGCGATGCTCCACGCGCTGTCGGCACCTCCGGCACCACCTCCCGAACCCGGCGAGCTCCGCAAGGTGAACATGCGGTATCGGTGCGATGTCTGCGGG
>CAXAWD010000003.1:0-23522 GCA_963972325.1 uncultured Acidimicrobiaceae bacterium | reverse complement strand
TAGGGATCGTCCGCGGCCGCGGCCCACCCCGAAGGACGACATGAACGACGACGACATGAACGACGACATCGACACTCCCGACGCCAGCACCCTCGACCGCGCAGCGGGTTCCGGGTTTCCCAAGTGGCTCAAGTGGGGTCTGTTCGCTGCCTTGGCGATCCTCATCGTCGGCTACGGGGCGATCTTCCTGTACGCCAAGGTGATCAACGACAGCCCCGACGAACTCGGCGAGGACGACCTCGCCGCGGCGCTCGCCGACGACACCACCGAGCAAGCAGAGCAGACCGGTGAGTCGGCGGCCGATGCGCCGGCCGACAGCGACGGGGCGTGGGTCGTCACCGACGAGTCGGAACTCGGCTACCGGATCAAGGAGATCCTGTTCGGTGTCGACACCGAAGGCGTCGGCCGCACCAACCAGATCACCGGGTCATTGATGATCGACGGCACGCAGGTGACCGAGGCCGAGTTCGTCGTCGACGTCGCATCGATCACGAGCGACGACAGCCGCCGTGACGGCCAGTTCCGTGGGCGGATCATGTCGACCGACGAGTTCCCCGAGGCCGTGTTCACGCTGACCGAGCCGATCGAGCTCGGCACCGAAGCGGTCGAGGGCGCCACGGTCGACACGACCGCCACCGGCGACCTGACACTGCGCGGCGTCACCAACCCGGTCACGTTCGACGTGAGCGCCCGGCTGGAGAACGGCAAGATCGGTGTGCTGGGCGACATTCCCGTGGTGTTCGCCGACTACTCGATCGCCAACCCGTCGACCGGTGGCATCACCACCGAGGACAACGGCTTGCTCGAGTTCGTGTTGGTGTTCGAACCCGCCGGCTGATCACCGGGCCGTCGCCGCCATCTCGTCGACCCGTCGGTCGATGAGTGCGGAGAAGATCTCGTACTGCTCACGGCGCTGCACCGGCTCGACCGTGATGGTGTGATCGAACCTGATCCAGTGCGGGTCGTCCGGGTGGAACGCCGGCCACTCCGGGTGGTTCACCCCGGGCGCCGAGGCGTTCGGGTCCGCGCGACGAGCGTGATCGGTCCAGTAGGTCATCATCTCGAGCGACAGCGCCTTGTCCTGTGCCGTCATCGGCAGGATCGGCACGCTGCTTCCGTGCACGAACGGCAACTCGGCCGCGTGGTACGCCCCGACGGTCTGGTTCTCGGCTTTCGGAACCCGGGCGAAGAAGTACTGGTGCGTCGGATGGCCGGCGGCCGCGTGATGGCGGGCGTAGTAGAACGCGGCGGCGCCGAACATCCGGTCACCGGTGAACGCGATCTCGGCCGCACGACGGTGCCGGTCGAGGCCGGGATAGATCTCGACGAGCCGGGCCATGTCGTCGCCGAATGCCTCGACCATCTCCGGCTGGGCGTCGTCGGTCGGGATCGGCCGGTACCGATACTCGGCCATCGGCGTGTCGAGCGTCGGGAGGATCAGCGTTCCCTCGTCGGCGTTGCTGCCGACGATGAACGGCACCGGCGCCTGGCGACCGCCGCGGAACGTCGCGAACGGCGACTCAGGCAGGACGTGCCCGTCGATCACCGGGTAGTGGTCCCCGGTCTCGTGGTCGGCGAGCACGACCTCGTGCAGACGCTCCGGGCTCATGGCGCGGAGTTGCCCGACCGGGTCGTCGCCGGTGGCGCCCGCTGCCGTCGCGAACGCCCGGCTGCGCTCCTCCGCTCCCGGGTGGGCGAGGAACGGCCGGTCGAGGTGGATCATCTGCCCGCCGTTGGCCGGGCTCTCGGCGATCGCACGGTGGAACAGGCCGCGGGCGAGCGGTGACGTCATCATGTGCAACACCGACTCGCCGCCGGCCGACTCACCGAAGATGGTGACGTTGCCGGGATCGCCGCCGAACGCCTCGATGTTGTCGCGGACCCACTCGAGCGCGGCGATCTGGTCGAGCGTGCCGTAGTTGCCGGCGACGCCGTGGTCCGATTCCGCGCGCAGGTCGGGATGAGCGAAGTAGCCGAACAGGCCGAGCCGGTAGTTGATGTTGACGGTGACGACACCGTGCGACGCGAGCGCCTGGCTCTCGTAGTAGATGTCGGAGCCGCTGCCGTCCTGGTGGTCACCGCCGTGGATCCACACCATCACCGGCAGCTTCGCCTGCGGTTCGAGCGACGGGCTCCGCACCGACAGGTAGAGGCAGTCCTCGCTCTCGGCGGGCTTCGGCAGCCGCTGCATCAGCACCTCGAGCCCGCGGACCCTGGTGGGATGCCAGCCCTGTCCGGCCAGGAGTTCGTGCATGAACGTCTCGAAGCTCGCGGCCCGCTGGATCGCAATGGGGCCGTGCTTGGACGCGTCCCGAGTGCCGCTCCACGACGGGGCGGGTGCCGGGGGACGCCAGCGGAGGTCGCCGACCGGCGGTGCCGCGTACGGAATGCCCTTGAAGACGGCGACCGACCGCTTCGCCTTCCAACGGCCTTCCAGCCGACCCTGTGCGATTGCGACCTCGGGGTTCGTTCGTCTCGACATGACATCCTTCCGACGTCGGATCCCACTCGCCGACGCCGAGCAGAGCGTACGTCGCGGTGTCAGCGGGCATCCGATCCGAGTCGGACCCCGGCGATCAGCAGACCCGGCCGAGCAGCCACGCCGGGCAACCCACTGCGGGGAGTTCGGCGAGCACTCGGTCGAGGCGGTCGGTTGCGACGGCGAGCAGCGCGGCGGTCGACGGGCCGCCGCTCTGGTTGCGATGGCACGGCCAGTCGTCGGACATCTCCGTCCGTCCGCCGGCGGTGCGGGCCAGCACCTCGAACTCGTTCGCGACGCCGCTCGACCCGATCGGCAGGGCTTCGATCACGCCGTCGATCGCGAGCGCTGCGATCAGCCGCGGCACCGTGACGATGTCGGCGTGGTCGGGGCCGAACGTGTCGGCGGGTGCGCTCATGGGTCGACCGAGGAGCACGACGGCGAACGGCGGCCGGGCGGCACCGACCCGCAAGCGGTCGAGTGCCACGCGGCCGATGACGGTCACGCCGACGCCCGTCGCCACGGTCGGCACGTTGTTCTCCGTACTCCCCGTCACGCTGTCACGGGGTACGCCCGCGATCGCCGACTCGGCCACCACGCCGGCGATGATCGACTCGCCGGTGGGGTCGCGCTCGACGCTCAGCGTGTCGACGACGACGAGCGGTGTTGCTCCGGCCGCCACACACTCCAGCAGCGGGACGCGGGCGGCGAAGCGCCCGAGCACCTCGCCGTCGACCGTCACGGTGTCGTGTGGTTTCGGACCGAGGCCGCCGTCGCTGTCGCAGGCGACGACGATCGCCTCGTCGGCGGCAACGCGGAAGCAGGTCAGGTCGCGTTCGGTGTGCACCGTCCACGGTGCCCCGGCGCGCAATCGATCGGCGAGTTCACTCATGGGGCCTCTGCACATCTCCATGATCGCCGGTCGGCGGCGACAGGTCGAATGCCGGCGACTAGGTTCGGCCGGGTGATCGCCCCGCTGTCCCGCTCGTACGCCGACGCCCGCGCCGCGTTCCTCGACGCCGCCGCCACCGCCGATGCTCGGATCGAGTCGTTCGCCCACCCGCGCACCGGGCTGGAGGGCGAGGAACTGTTCGTCGATGTCGCCGAGGTCGGGCCCGCCGACGCCGACAGTGTGGTGATCGTCGTGTCGGGCACGCACGGTGTGGAGGGCTACCTCGGCTCGGCGCTCCAACGGCACCACCTCGAGACGTACGACACCGACCGCGAGCACGGGCCGGCGATCGTGTTCGTGCACGCCCTCAATCCGTACGGGTTCTCGTGGGTGCGCCGAGTCAACGAGGACAACGTCGACTTGAACCGCAACTTCGTCGACTGGTCGCAACCGCCGTCGACCAACGACGGGTACGCCGATCTCGCGGACGCCCTGGTGCCGAACGATTGGTCGGCCGAGACGCAGGAACGCACGCTGCTCGAACTGATGGGGCTGATGGAGACCCTCGGGATGGAGCGGCTCCAGCAGATCGTGTCGGGCGGCCAGTACGACCACCCGACCGGCGTGTTCTACGGCGGCACGGGCCCGACGTGGTCGAACGAGTGGCTCCGGGGGTTCATGGCCCGCCGCCTCGACGGGGTTCGCCGCGCCGCGATCGTCGATCTGCACACCGGGCTCGGACCGTGGGGGCACGGCGAGCTGATCTCGAGCGAGCGACCCGACAGCAACACGTTCGAGCGGCAGCACGCGTGGTGGGGCGACGTCATCTCGATGAACGACGACGCCAGTGTGTCGGCTGCGTTGGAGGGCGACTGGCTCGGTGCGGCGCACGACTTCGCTCCCGGCACCGAGATCACCGGGGTCGCGATCGAGTACGGCACCGTCGACATCATCACCGTGCTGCAGAGCCTCCGCGCCGACGCCGTGCTGCACGGCCACGGCGACCCCACCGCCGACGACGCGGGCGAGGTGCGCGACCAGGTCCGGGCCGCGTTCCTCGACGACGACCCGGCCTGGCTCGAGACCTGCCTCCCCCGGTACCACTCGGTGGTCACCGCCGCCCTCGAACACCTCGCCTGAAGCGGCAGCCCGTCAGGGGATGATGCGGACGAGCGTGACGAGCACGGTGGTCCAGGCGGCGGCGAACGTGACGAGCCACTTGATCTGCCGATTCATCGCCTCGACGAACTCGGCTCGCAGCCGGTCGGTCAGCCGCTCACCCAACGCGTCGAGATCGCTCTTGGTCGCAACCTCGTTCCAGGTGACCGGTGGGAGATGGGCCATCAGCGTGTCTGCTTCATCGTGTCCGAGCACCGCTTCGAGCTTGCGATGCAGGTTGAGTCGTGTGCGGTCGTCGACCGTCATGTCGTTCTCCTCGATCGGGTGAGCGAGGGAAGCCGGTGTGAGCAACGGTACCAGAGGGGTGCAGCGGCGGCGCTCCGGCCCGCTGGCCATGATCCCCAGCGCTCAGACCGGTTGGCTTTGTTCCCAGGCGGCGGCCAGGGCGGCGTAGCGGCCGCCCTGTTCGACCAACTCGGCATGGGTGCCGAGCTCGACGAGGTGGCCGTGGTCGACCACGGCGACCCGGTCGGCGCGCCGCACCGTCGACAGGCGGTGGGCGACCACGATCGTCGTGCGGCCCCGCATCAACCGTTCGAGCGCGTGCTCGACCAGCGCCTCGGTGCCCGGATCCAGACTCGACGTCGCCTCGTCGAGCACCAGCACCGCCGGGTCGACCAGCGCCGCCCGGGCGAGCGACACCAACTGCCGTTCACCCGCCGACAGCCGTGAGCCGCGCTCGCGCACCTCGGTCGCCAACCCCTCGGGGAACTGCTCGAACCGTTCGAGCGCATCGATCGCGACGAGCGCCTCACGCAACTCGTCGTCGGACGCGCCCGGCCGGGCCAGGCGCAGGTTGTCGGCGACCGTGCCGTCGAACAGGAACCCCTCCTGCGGCACCACCACGATCCGCTCCCGCAGCGACGCCAGCGTGGCGTCGCGCAGATCGACGTCGTCCAACCGGACGGCTCCCTCGTCGGGGTCGTACAGGCGGGCGATCAGCTTGGCCAGCGTCGACTTGCCGGCACCGGTCGGCCCGACCAGCGCGATCCGCTCCCCCGGGGCGATCGACATGCTCACGTCGGACAGCACCGGCGTCGACGTGCCCGGATACGAGAAGGTGACCGCTTCGACGTCGAGCTGCCCACGCGCCGGCAGGTCGACCGCGTCGGGCGCCTCGTCGACCTCGGGTTCGGTGTCGAGGATCTGGAACATCTTGTCGAGCGAGGCGGTGGCCGACTGCACGGTGTTGTACAGCTGGCTCAGCTGCTGCACCGGCTCGAACAGGCTGGACAGCAGCAGCACCACACCGACCACCGTGCCGACCGTGACCTGGCCGTTCTTCGCCAGCCACCCGCCGGTGCCGATCGCGATCGCCGTGGCGAGCACACCGCAGAACTCGACTGCGCCGAAGTACCACGTCGACACCTTGACGCTGTGCAGGTGCGCGTCGTACAGCTCACGGTTGATCACCCGGAACCGCCGGGTCTGCTCGGGCTCACGGGCGTACGCCTGGATGACCCGGACGCCCGTGATGTTCTCCTGCAACGCCGACAGGTTCTCACCGATCCGTTCGCGCACCGACAGGTACGCCCGGTTCGAGTCGCGCTGGAATCGGATCGACGCCACGATGATGATCGGCATCACCAACAGGGCCAGCAGCGTCAGCTGCCACGACATGATCAGCAGCACGACCAGCGCGAACGACAGCAGGATCGCGGCCGACACGAACTGCAACAAACCCCACTGCACCAGCTCGGACATCGACTCGATGTCGGCGGTCATGCGTGAGACGAGCACGCCGGCCTGGTTGCGGTCGAAGAACGCCAAACCCTGCTTCTGGATGTGTCCGAACAGTCGCAGTCGGAGCCCACGGAGGAACCCCTCCCCCGCCCGGTTCACGAACACGTACTGCTGGCGGCTGCCGAGATACGCGGCGATCGCCACCACGACGTACAACCCGATCGCCAGGTTGAGCGCGCCGGGGTCGTCGGCCCGGATCCCGCTGTCGATGCCGTAGCGCAGCAGCAACGGCCCGAGCAGCGTGGTGCTGGTGGAGATCGCGACGAACCCGAGCGCGGCCAATGCCAGCTTGCGCTGCGGTTTGGCCAGCCGGGCAGCACGCCGGATGACCTGCTTGGTCTGCTCCCGGTCGAGCTTGTCGTCCTCGCTGACGGCGTGGGCGGCCCACATGTCAATCGCCTCCCGTCGGAGCGGGGGCGACCGCGCCGGCCTCGAGCGACCCGGCTTCGACCGAGCCGGCGGCGGCGAGCACCTCGCGGTACCGGTCGTCGGTGGCGAGCAGTTCGTCGTGCGTGCCGTCTGCCAGCACCCGGCCGTCGCCGATCAGCACCACCCGGTCGGCCATGGCGATCGTGCCCGGCCGGTGGGCGATCACGATCGTGGTGCGTCCGTCCATCACGGTGTGCATCGCGGCGCGGATCTCGTGCTCCTTCGACGGGTCGACCGCGCTGGTGGCCTCGTCGAGGATCAGCACGCTGGGGTCGCTGACGACCGCCCGGGCGATCGCGATGCGCTGGCGCTGACCGCCCGACAGCGAGAACCCGCGCTCGCCGAGAATGGTGGAGTAGCCGTGCGGCAGTTCTTCGATGAAGTCGGCCGCACCGGCGAGTTCGGCGGCCCGGCGGATCGTCGCCTCGTCGGCCTCCGGGCATGCGAAGGCGATGTTGGCGGCGACCGTGTCGTGGAACAGCAGGGTGTCCTCGAACACCAGACCGACGGCGCGCCGCACATCGTGCACGGCCCGCTCGCGCAGGTCGACGCCGTCGAGGAGCACGGCACCGCGCTGCGGATCGTAGAACCGGACCAGGAGGCGGGCGACCGTTGACTTGCCCGACCCGGTACCGCCGACCAGCGCCACCGACGACCCCGGCTCGATGTCGAGGGTGAACCCGTCGAGTACCGGCTCGTCGGGGTCGTAGCCGAACGCCACGTCGTCGAACCGCACCGCGCCCGCCCGTTCGGGCAACCGCCCCTCCACCGGCCCGTCGACGATCGCCGGGGTCGTGCCGAGCACGTGGTCGATGCGTTCGAGCGCCGCGGTGGCCCGCTGCCCGAACGCGACGGTCATGCCGATCGTGCGCAGCGGCCACACGAGCAGCTGCACGAAGAAGTTGAACGTGACGAGCTCGCCGATCGTGAGCTGGCCGTTGAGCACCCGGTGACCACCGACGCCCAACACGGCGATGATGCCGGCGGCGGGCAACAGCTCCATCAGCGGCAGGTACGTGGCGCGGACCTTGGCGGCAACGAGCGACTCGCGCTGGATGTCGTCGGCCTCGACCTCGAGCTTGTCGGCCTGCACCTGCTCGGCACCGAAGCCCTTGATGACCCGCACGCCCGACACGGTCTCCTCGACGACGTTCGCGAGCTGCGCCTGCTCCTGCTGCACGGCACGAACTGCGGGGTGCACCCGGTTGGAGAAACGCTTGGCGGCGATGTTGATCAGCGGCAGCGCGGCGAGCGCACACAGCGCGAGCCACGGATCGATCACGATCAGCACCACGCTGACGGCGGTGATCAGGGCGACGTTCGACAGCGTCAGCGGGATCATCACGACGAACGCCTGGATCTGATTGAGGTCGCTCGACGCACGACTCATCAACTGCCCCGTCTGGGCCCGATCGTGGTAGCCGATGTGGAGGCCGAGGATGTGCTCGAGGAGCTGTTCGCGGAGGCGCCGCTCGGTGAGTCGGCTCTGACTGAACGCCACGTACCGGCGCAACGCCGTGAACGTGCCGGTCGTCATGCCGGCGCACGCGATCAGGATCGCCCAGCCCCACGAGCTGCCGGGGCCCTCGATCGCGTCGTCGATCGCGCGGCCCGTGAGCAGCGGGATCGCGACCTTGCCGACGGTCCAGAGCAGGCCGACGAACACGCCGAGCGCGAGGCCCTTCCACTGGCGGCGGATCAGCGCGAGCAGCGGCCGCCACTTCGCTCGGTTGCGATCGGTCGGTTCGAGATTCGGAGGGTCGCCGTCAGTCACGTCGTGGCCGAGGGTATCTCGACAACGTCGTCGGCGACGGACCCGGATTCGGGTGGGTCAGCCCCCGAGCAGCTCGCGGATGCGCTCTTTCGGGCGACCGATGATGGCCGTGTCGGCGGTGACCACGAGCGGTCGCTGCATGATCATCTTGTTCGCCAGGATCGTTGCCACCACCTGGTCGACGGTCTGCACGTCGTCGTCGCTCAGCTCGAGTTTCTTGAACAGGCTGTCACGCCTGACGAGGTCGGTCGGCGGGTCTTCCAGCTTGGCGATGATGTCGCGCAACGTCGCCTCGTCGGGTGGGTCCTTGCGGTACACCACGGTCTCGAAGTCGGCGCCCAGTTCCTCGGCAATGCTCACGGCATTGTTGGACGAGTTTCAATGAGGGTTGTGGTAGATCGTGACGTCGGCCATGCCAGACACGGTAGTGGCCCGCTCGTTGCCACACCCTCCCCGTACGGTCGAACGTGTCCGACTTCCCCTGAACCACCACCGTCGCACAGCGACGCGAACACTTCAGGGACGACATGGAACCCACCACCGTCCGGCGCATCCCACGCGCCGGCATCGACACGATCGACCATCCCGACACAGCGCTCGCCACCATCGCGCTGGCGGTCACCCGCCCACTCCGTAACGAGACCGTCCTCCTGCTCCTCGACGAAGCCCGACGCGGTCGGGCGATCGTGGTGGTCGGCGACACCACGCTGCCCGATCAGGCGATCGAGGTCGTCGAGTGCATCACCCAGGCCGAGGGGTGCGAACACCTCGGTGCGATCGTCGTGGCATCGGTACGACCCGATGGCGGCGACGACCCCGACGACGAACGCCGTGGCGACATCGACCGATGGCTCGAGATGAGCGATATCGCCGCGATCGCCGGCGTCGAACTGCTCGAGTGGTTCGTGATCGGCCGAACGATCAGCTGTCCGCGCGACCTGCTCGGCGAGGCGCCTCGTTGGTGACCGCGGCCGCCTCCGCGGCAGCACCGGCGGCGCGCCGTTGGGCGGGCGTGAGCCGCAGCCCGGCCGCCTTCAGCCGGCGCAACAACTCCCGGCTCTCCACCACTGTGGCACCACCGGCGATCATCGCGTCGCGGTACTCCTCGGGGATGTCGTAGTGATCGCCCTGGAACCCGCGTCGGGGGATGCCGTTGGCATCGGCGAAGGCGTGCAACTCGTCGAGCGACTCGTCGCTCACCAGGTGGCACCATCGGCGACCCCGGTGCCACCACCGTGCCTCGTCCATCAAGATCGTCACGGCGCCGAGCCTGGCACACTGGGTCGATGTCCACCGGCGATCTCGAGCTCCGCGTCGCCTGGGAGCGCCACGTCGGCACCGGCGAGGCGGCCGATCGGTGGCTCGAGTCGGTCGTCACCCGCCATCGTGAGGCGCACCGGCACTACCACGACGTGCGCCACGTTCGATGGGTCGTACGCCACGTCATCGAACTGGCCGACGGCCTCGCCGACACCCACGGCGTCTCCCTCCACGATCCGGGCGCCGTCGTCGCGGCGGCGTTCTTCCACGACGTCATCTACGACCCCACCGCGTCCGACAACGAGGCGGCGAGCGCCGCGCTCGCCGCCGCGGCGCTCGGCGAACTCGGATGGTCGGCATCTCGGGTCGCGTCCGTGGTCACGATGATCGAGGGCACCGCCCACCATCGGGTCGATCCGGCGATCACCGCTGACACAGCCGTGCTGTACGCCGCCGACCTCGGTGTGCTGGCCGCCGATCCGGCCGGCTACTCCGACTACGTGCGCAACGTCCGCCGCGAGTACGACCACGTCGACGCCGACGACTGGCGCACCGGGCGCGCCTCGGTGCTGCGGTCGTTCCTCGAACGGGAGTCGATCTACGCCCCGGTGCTCGGGCTGCACACGTGGGAGCGACGGGCACGCGCCAATCTGACCGCGGAACTCGGCGCCCTCGGGCGTTGAGTCAGTCGCGGCGGACGAAACGGCGCCGCGAACGCACCCGCACCGGAATCGGCTTGGGTGGACGGGCGGCCGCGAATCCGGCGGCGGCGAGAGCCGCAACGACACCGGTCAAGACCACGGACATGAGTCGAGTGTACGCAGCGATGCCCGATCTCGCTAGTCACATCCTCCCGACGCCACCCGCGTAGTGTGCAGCGCATGTCCGACCCGACGCTCACCGGCGAGACGACCGAGCTGCTGCAGGCCATGATCCGTAACGAGTGCGTCAACGACGGCACACCCGAGTCAGGTGAGGAAACCCGCAACGCCGACCTGCTCCAGACGTTCCTCGAAGGGGCCGGGCTCGACGTCGAACGGTACGAACCGTTGCCCGGTCGTGGCTCGATCGTGGCCCGGATCGAGGGCTCCGACCCCGAAGCCCCGTCGCTGTGTCTGATGGGCCACACCGATGTCGTACCCGTCAGCCCCGAGGGTTGGACGAACGACCCCTTCGGCGGCGAACTGATCCGCAACGCGGAGGGCCAGGACGAGGTGTGGGGTCGCGGTGCGATCGACATGTTGAACCTGACCTCGTCGATGGCGGTCGCGTTCCGACACCTCGCTCGCGGCGGGTTCCGGCCGAAGGGCGACCTGATCTACTTCGGCGTCGCCGACGAGGAGGCGGGCGGTACGTGGGGCGCCGAGTGGATGTTCGAGCACCACCCCGACGCGATCGACGCCGACTTCGTGCTCACCGAACTCGGCGGATGGTCGTCGGTCGACCACGACGGCCAACGCCACGTCACCGTCAACATCGGCGAGAAGGGGATGTCGTGGCGGCGGCTCCGCATCACCGGCACACCCGGGCACGGCTCGCGGCCCTACGCAGCGGACAACGCCGTCATCAAGGCCGCCGAGGTCGTGCGGCGGCTGGCCGAGTACCGCAGCACGCCGAACCTCGCCGACACGTGGCTGGCCCAACTCGAGGTGATGAACCTCCCCGACGAGCTCAAGGCGCAGATGCGCGACCCCGGCACGGTCTACGACGCGATCGCGACCCTGCCCACGCCGGTCGCCAGGTCGTGCCACGCCCTCACCCACACGACGATCTCGCCCAACGTCGCCCACGGCGGCGACAAGACCAACACGATCCCCGACACCGTCGACATCGACGTCGACATCCGCACCGTGCCCGGCACCACCCGCGCCGACGTCGATGCGATGCTCGCCGATGCGCTCGGTGACCTCGCTCCGCACGTGGAGACGACCATCCTCCAAGAGGGTCACCCCACCCAGTCGCCGGTCGACAGCGCCCTGTGGGACACCGTGGCGAAGAACACCCAGGTCGCGTATCCCGGCGCTCACCTGGTGCCCGGCATCGTCGTCGGTGGCACCGACGCCCGGTTCTACCGCGACCGCGGACGTGTCGCCTACGGCACCGGCCTGTTCTCCCCCGGTTTCGACAGCTCCACGTTCGGCAGCCGCTTCCACGGCCACGACGAACGGATCGACGTCGAGAGCCTCGGCCTCGCGACCGACTTCTGGATCGGCATCGCGAACGACCTCCTGCGCTGAACCTCAGTCGGTCGACCGGGACAGGTCGGCTCGGGCCTCGTCGAGTTGGGCGGCGAGCACCCGCTCGACGTCGGGATCGACATCGTTCAGCCCGGCGTGCACCATCGCCAGTCGCGCCAGCGCCGCGTGGACCCGATCGAACGAACGACGAGCGCGACGCGGCATCGAGCGACGGGCCCGGAGCAACGCCGTCCAATCGGCGAAGTGGCTCGCTTCGACGGACGACAAGCGGTACTGCTGCGTCAGGAACGGCGCCATCCGCTCGAACCGCAGCAGTTCACGGCGCCGGGCACGAACCAGCGCGACCGCAACGGAGAGGAACAGGATCACGAACAGCGCCGCCGTGACCAGGATCGCACCGACCGCCACGTCCTCGGTGATGTCCGGTGTGATCTCGCCGAGCGCGAGCGACCCGTTCCACAGCGCATGGGTGCCGACGGCGAGCGCGAACCCCCACCACGCACCGCCCGCCGGCGACCTCCCTCGTTGGACCGCACGGCCGATCGCGAGACCCGTCCAGAACGTGAAGAGCGGGTGGGCGAACGGCGTGAGCAGCGCCCGGATCACGAACACCGGAACGAGCGCACCGTCGATCGACGCCTGCGCGAAGTAGGTCATGTCCTCGACCACGGCGAACCCGATCGCGATCCACCCGGCGTAGACGATGCCGTCGCTCACGCCGTCGAGTTCTCGTCGTCGGACGGCGAACAGGATCCCGGCTCCCTTGGACGCCTCCTCGATCAACGGCGCCGAGATCACCATCGCCGCCACGTCGCCGACAGCGAACGCGACCGCCGTGTTCACGACGATCGACACCACGACGGCCACACACGCTCCCCACAGCAGGGCGTGCACCCGCGACGACATCGGTTCCGGTTCGATCCGATCCAGCCAGGACAGCACCGGCAGGACGATCACCAACGGCACCAGCCCGGCGAGCACCGACACCGGCTGGGTGAACGCCAGCACGCCGACGAGGAACAGCGCGAACGGTGCGGCCACGAACACGGGCACGCTCAACCACTGCGTCACCGGCTTGCGCTCGGCGACGCGACCGGCCGACACGAAGGTGGTCCAGACCCGGCCGTCCCACCATCGCCACTGGTCGGGCCTCACCGGGTCCGGGTACCAGCCGGACGGCGTGCCGGAGGGGGCGCCAGCCGAGTTGTCCGGCGGCGGCAGCGGCGCGCTCACGTCGACATCCCCACGAACGCTTCCATGTGGAAGCGCATCTGGTCGGGCCCGTAGCGGAACTCGACACCGACGGGGCAGGCCCGCCGGGCGGCGCAGCCGTCGTCGAGACACGTCGGCTGCTCACCCGATCGGACGTGCGCAGCGCACGACTCGCTGTCGTACCCGTCGGCGGTGAACGCGCCGACCGGGCAGGTCGACAGGCACGGCTGGTCGGCACACGACACGCACGGGTTGGACCGCTCACCGACCGGTGGCAGATCGGCCACGGCGCTCGGGAACAGGAAGGCACCGCGGTAGGCGTGCCACAACCCGAACGTCGGGTGGACGAGCAGGCCGATCGGCGACTGCCACACGTCGTCGGCGCGCTGGGCCCACCGCTGGAACGGTTGGAACGGCTCGTCGCTCGGATGCACGTACACGGCGCCGAGATCGTCGGCGATCGGCCGCAACGTGGCCCGGGTCCACCGGTCGAGCGGGTCCGGACCGGGTGTCTCGGCGGTACGGAACGGCCCCCACATCGCGCCGCTCACGTTGCCGATCACGACCACCGTGCGACACGGGCGGCCACCGGGCAGGTCGGGCACGGCGTCGGTGGCGGTGGGCTCGAACCCACCGCGGGCGATCATGCCGGTGTCCGCGAGCGCGTCGACCACGTCTGCGTACGTGAGCATCGCCGAGTCCGTCACGCCCGCACGCTACGGGACGAGTTCACCGATCGCCCAACGCCGCCACGATCGTCTCGTCGACGGTCTCGTCGAGTGGTCCGGTGGTCGTCACACGCACGGCCGTGCCGTCGATGTGCGTCGAGTAGACGTTGATGAACAGGCCGTCACCGGTGCCCTCGAGTTCGAACGCGACCTGCGACACCACGCCGTCATCGCTCCGTTCGACCGCTCCGACGTCGACGCCGGTGGTTTCGATCAACGACCGACGGCACGCCTCGCTCACGGAGTTCGCTGCCATCCACGACGCACCCCGCGCCGCCGACTCGGATTCGTGTTCGTCGTAGCGCACCTGGATCGACACGCCCCCGTGGTCGTACACCTCCCGGTCCGAGGTGACGACGGTGCGGTTGTCGAAGAAGTACTCGCTCGCGAAGCACTCGGGGAGTTCGGCGAGCACCGACGGATCGTCGGGCGGCGGCACCGACGACGTCCACGTCGCGAACCCGGCGGCCACCTGGTCGCGGTGCTGCTCGAACGTGGCGAGCACCGCCGGGTCGAGTGGTGGTGGACCGGTCGGCGCTCCCGGGCCCGTGACCGTGATGACGTCCGATGGCGTCCAGAACGGCTCGCCGACCACCGGGAACAGGTCGATGTTGAACATCTCGCCGGGGCCCTCGCCGAAGTCGCCGAGGTGCCAGAACGTGGTGGCGCGCATCGGTACGGCCTCGTCGGCGACACCGAGTTCGTCCTGTGGGATGAGCGCCGTGATCAGTTCGCCGTCGATGACGACACGAGCACCACTGGACACCGGCGCGAACCCGGCGCCCTCCGTGACGTTCACCTGGGACCGGCCCCCGCTGATCGCGACCTCGTAGCGCAGGTCGCTGTGGTCCCACGTGTCCTTCGGGTAGCTCCCGCCGGCGAGGTAGTCGTCGGCGGGGTCACCGTCGCGGTCGAACACGAACGCGTACTGGTGGATCCGGTCGGTGTCGAAGTCGACCGGCTCGCCGAGTCGGGCCAGCACCACGAGATGGTCACCCTCGTACGCCCGGGAGCCGCACAGCGTGTGGGTACCGCCGTCGAGACCGCACGGCAGCAGGTCGTCGAGCGACTCGCCACCGGCGACCTGCGACCACCAGAACTGGCCGACGCCGATCAGGTCGGTGTCGCCGTCCGACGTGACGGTCTGGCGTCCGTTGCTGTGCGTGGACTCGTTGTTCACACCGGTGCCGAACAGGATGTCGGCGACGAGGCCCAGCTGTGACGGCGGCACGACCCGGATGATTCGGTCTTGTCCGGCGCCCCAGTCGATGTCGTCGAACGCCGGCCGAGCGTCGATCTCGTCGATCACGTCGCCCGCTCGCCGGAAGAACTCGTCGAGGCGGCGCTGCCGCAACTGCAGGATCTGGGCCGCCCCCACCTCACCGTCGAGTTCCTCCAGATCGAGCGCCGAGTCGGTCGCCAGGCTCGACGCCCGGCTGATCGCCCGTTGCAGCGACTCCACGAGTTCCTGCGCCTCGGCGGCCGTCACGGTGCCCTCGATCAGCCCGGTCTCGATCTGCCCCAACCGCACCGTGGCGTCACTGATGATGCCGGTGGCGGACATGCCGGTGTCGTACAGCGAGATCGCAGCAGCCGACTCGGCGTCGATCATCTCCATCGCCGCCACCGTGAAGTCGTGGGTGGTCTTGAGGAAGTCGAGCACGGCGGCGACCGGCCCCGCCGCCTTGGCCACACCGCGCAGCGCGAGCGATCCGCCGACCCGCTCGCCGTACTCGGTGGCACCGGCCCGAACGATCTCTCCGGCGGTCTTGAACGCACCGCCCTGGATCAGCGATTCCATGTAGGCCTGCTCTTCGGCACCGATGAAGTCGATCACTTCTTGGGCATCCGGTGGCGGTGGCGGCCCGTCGACGCCGGCGGTGACGCCGGCGGTGTGATCGGTGTGGCCGGGGCGGAGACCGGCTGACACGATCGGCGCGTCCGACGACATCGCCGCGCCCTGCGCATCGGGTGCGATCGGTGCGAGCAGCCACACGCCCAGCTGTGATTCCGCGACGTCGTCGTCTTCGAAGATCCGCCCGACGAACGCCGCGGCACCGTCGTCGACGAGCGTCTGTCCGATCGTGGCCGGCACCAGTGCGTAGCTGCCGTCGTCGACGGCGCCGGTCGCCGCGCCGGGGACGGCGTCGTAGGTGGCAGAAGCCTGCTCGACCGTGACGTCGAAGTCCGCGGTGTCGAACGCCGCTTCGACGAACGTGTCGAGCGCGAGCGACGAGGGCACCCAGATCCTCACGATGGCAACTTGCCCGAGAGGCGTCGTCGAGTCGGTCGTCGAGTCGGTCGTCGAGTCGGTCGTCGACTCGTCCTCGGTCGAGTCAGCGGACGACTCGCTCGTCGGGTCGGTCGTGGTCGCCGGGGCGCTGTCGCCACCCGAGCTGCACGCCGCCACCCCGAGCACGAGCACCGCGATCATCCCGGTCGTTCGTCTCATTCGCCTGCCTCCCGACCCGATCATGTCACCCCTGAGCGGTCGGGACGGTCACATGGCACACTGGCGGCATGTCCGATCTGGAGACGATGCCGGCCGAGGTGATCCCCGACGTCGACGAAGACGTCGAAACCGAAGAACCCGCCGTCGCCCACATCGTGAAGGTGGGCCCCGGCGAATCAGCTGCCGCCAAGGTGTTGGAAGCACGTATCAACGGCACGCCGATCGAGGCCCTGTGCGGTCATGTGTGGGTGCCGGCCCGCGATCCCAAGCAGCTGCCGGTGTGCCAGGCGTGCAAGGAAACGTACGACATGTACAAGATCTTCAACGACGGTCTGCGGGACTCACCGAACGACTGAGATGGCGAGCGGCTGACGTGACCCTGCGACTTCGCCAGGCCGCCCGGGCGCTCCTGCTCGACCCCGACGACCACGTCCTGCTGGTCCGGTTCGAGTTCCCGACCGCGTCGGTGTGGGCCCTGCCGGGCGGCGGACTCGACGACGGCGAGTCGGTGGCCGACGGGCTGCGTCGCGAACTGTACGAGGAGTTGGGTCTCACCGGCTTCGAACTCGGCCCCCACGTGTGGAACCGCGAACACATCATCCCGATGATGACGGGCCACGACGGCCAGCAGGATCGAATCCACCTGGTGCGGGTCGACCGGTTCGACCCCGAACCGACGATCGGGTGGGAGGCGTTGCGCGCCGAACACGTCCACGAGATCAGGTGGTGGTCGATCGACGAGCTGGCCGAGGTACCGAGCGACCTCGACCTGCCACCGGGCCAGGTGCGGTTCGCGCCGCGCCGGCTCGCCCCGCTGGTTCGCGACCTGCTCGATCACGGGCCGCCGGCGGCGCCGATCGACACCGGCGTCTGAATCAAGAACGTCTCAAGAGCAGGACGCCGGATGCCGATACCACTGGCGTGACCGACGAGCTCACACGTTCGATGCACCTCGTGCTCCATCAACTGGTGGAGCAGACCCACGGTGTCACCGGCGCGCTCGTGGCCAGCGCCGACGGCTTCACGCTCGCCTCCCGCCTGGCTCCCGACGCCGAGATCGACGTCGCCGGGCTCGGCGCGATGTCGGCCGCGGCGATGGCCCTGTCGAACCAACTGGTCGGCACCGGCGGCGACGCACCCGCCAAGGTGAGCCACCATCAGTCGGCCGACGGTCAGGTACTGATCCTGCCGGTCGCCCACGTCGCCGTGCTGACGGTACTGGCAACCTCAGGCGCCGATCTCGGCCTGCTCGCCAGCGTCAGCCGCGAGTCGGCGCACAGCCTGCAACGCCTCTTCCGCGGCGTCGCCACAGTCTGACCGTCACCTCCCGCCGGCCGCCGCGACGAGCCGTCGGCCGAGCGGCTCGACGAGTTCGTCGGGCGTCACGATCGTCACCGGCGCCAGCGTGGCGAGTCGGGCGACCGCTGCCACGATGTTCCTGCTGTTCTTCCCGTTCCTGTTCCTCACGACCTCGTACGTGCCCCGGTCGCAGTTGTCGGGTTGGCTCGACACCGTTGCCGCCTTCAACCCGGTGACGTACCTGCTCGATGGCCTCCGCAGTCTGGCGCTCGAGGGATGTAACGGCGCCGCGCTCACCAAAGCGATCGGTGCGATCGGTGCGATCGGTGCACTGAGCATGGGCATGTGCTTCGCCGCCCTCTGGGGACGTGTCGCCAGCAAGTGATCGCAGCCGGATCTCAGCCGAAGCCGCTGCGGCGCCTTCGGATCGTGGAAAGGGCGGAGGCCGGCAAGTCAGGGCGAGCGGGTGACGATGGTGGTGTCCTGGTCGGTCGTGTAGTCGTAGTGGTACGTCCCCCAGGTCCCCCAGTCGCCCCAGTAGAACGTGAGATCGAACCGGCCGGGCTGGGCGATGTCCATGGTCGCAATGCCGAGGTCGGCGGGGATCGACCCGGAGAACCAGTCTCCATCGCCATCGACCACCTGATAGATGTCGTTGCCCGAGTCATAGAACGTGATCGTGTCGTCCCCGGGAATCTCGAATTCGGGGTCGATGCCTCCGTCACAGATCTCGACGCGGTCGATCTCGCCGTACTGCTTGTAGCCGCTCGAGTACGTCAACACGTACGGCACCGCGGCGAACGTCCACGCTGCTTCGTCGGTGTCGGTGTTTTCGAAGCTGAAACACGACAGGGGGGCGGCACCCGTCTCGTCGCCGATCGGCAGATCGATCCCGAACCAGACCGTGTCGCCGTTGCTGATGCCGTCCGGCAGACCGCCGCCGAAGGTCGCCGTCACCGTCGACTGGAAACTGAGGGCGATAGCGGTTCCCGCCGGGCCGGGAACTCCCTGTTCGCCCTGAGGGCCTTGTTCGCCCCTGGGCCCTTCGGGACCTTGCTCTCCCTGGGGCCCGGGGGCTCCGACACCGGTCGACGGCTGGTAGTAGCCGGCGATGTCGACGATGACGTCGACGGTCCCGAAGCGGTTGTAGACGTTGAACTGCCCACTCGCCGACAGCCGTGTGGTCACGGCGTTCGGGGTGGGTGCCTGACCGGGCTGATAGTTGAGGTTCGACACGTCGGGTGTCTCCGCGTCGGCCGGGTACAGCGCCAGAAAGCTGGCGTTGGACGGATCGATGATGGTGGTGTTCGTCGAGATCGCCGTCGCCGTCGCCGGGATCTGACAGCCACTGTCGCCGTCGTCGCTGTCCCAGGCGGTGAACGGGACTGGGGTGTCCTCCCCGATGGGGGTCGCCCGTGGCCCGACGACGGTGCTCGGCCGCGTGTCGACCAATCGGCACGGTTCGATCGGCACGAAGACGGTCTCGGTGGCTGAACCCGCACTCGAGACGGCCAAAGAACCGCCCACGGCGACCATCGCCATCGCACCCGCGGTACTCAGTCCCCAACGACGCCAACGACGAGAACTCATGTACACAGATCCTTTCTGACCGGAGACACTGATGTCCCACGTGGAAGAAGGTGACTATCACGACGATCGCTGTCGCTGGTGGATGGCCGCCCTCCGCGGCCGCGTCGCCAGCACCTGAGGCTGCCGGTCAGCGGAAGTCGCGGCTGGTCACACCTTCGGGCACCGGCAGTGGGGCGAGGTGTTCGGCGACGACGTTGATCACACCTTCGGAGCGTTCGAGGCGCCCGCGGATCACCATTGCCGGGGCACCGCGGGCGACCTTGCGGAACCGGGCCCAGCACCCCTTCGACACCACGACGTTGATCAGCCCGGTCTCATCCTCGAGGTTCAGGAACGTGACGCCTTGCGCGGTCATCGGGCGCTGGCGGTGCGTGACCACGCCGGCCACCGTGACCCGGGTCGACGGCTCCTGCTCCCACAGCCCCTTCGACGTGACGACGCCGAGCTTGCCCAACTCGTCGCGGAGGAACCGGGTGGGGTGGCCCTCGGGTGAGACGCCGGTGGCCCACAGATCTGCGACCGACTCCTCCATCGGCGTCATGCCGGGCAGCGTTGGTGGCTTCTCGCCGGTGACGATGCCGGGGAGGCGGCCGGGCCGCGACTGCGACACGGCACCGGCCGCCCACAACGCCTCGCGGCGGTCGAGCCCGAAGCACTCACCGAACACGTCGGCGGTCGCCATCGCCTCGAGGTGAGCGAGCGTGAGGTCGGGCACGCGCCGCACGAGATCCTCCGGTGACGCGTACGGCCCGTCGGCGGTGCGACGGTCCTCGATCTGTTGGGCCAGTTCGCTGCCGATGCCGCGGACCGAACCGATGCCGAGCCGCACCGAAGCGCCCTCGTCTTCGAGCGTCGCCCCGGCGAGTGACGCGTTGAGGTCGGGGGTGCGCACGGTGACCCCGTGGCGGCGGGCATCTTGCACGAGCGTGTGCGGCGACCAGAACCCCATCGGCTGCGCGTTGATCAGCGCCGCGCAGAACGCTGCCGGCTCGTGGAACTTGATCCACGACGACGCGTAGACGAGGTACGCGAACGACACCGAGTGCGACTCGGGGAAGCCGTAGTTCGAGAACGCCTTCATCTTGTGGAAGATCTCCTCGGCGACGTCGCCGGTGATGCCCCGCTCGGCCATGCCGGCGAAGAGCCGCTCCTTGAGGCTCTCCATCCGGGCGGCCGACCGCTTCGAGCCCATCGCCTGACGCAGCTCGTCGGACTCGGACGGTGTGAACCCGGCGACGTCGATCGCCATCTGCATCAACTGCTCCTGGAACAGCGGAACACCGAGCGTCTTGCCGAGCGAGTTCTCGAGCAGCGGATGCAGGTAGGTGACCGGTTCCTGACCGTTGCGGCGCCGGATGTAGGGGTGCACCGACCCGCCCTGGATCGGGCCGGGCCGGATCAGCGCGACCTCGACGACGAGGTCGTAGAAGCGTCGCGGTTTGAGCCGCGGCAGGGTGGCCATCTGGGCGCGCGACTCGATCTGGAACACGCCGACCGTGTCGGCACGGCACAACATCGCGTAGACGTCGTCCTCCTGCGGGATGGTCGCCAGATCCACGTCGTAGCCCCGGTGTTCACGGATCAGGTCGACGGCGTAGTGCAGCGCGCTCAACATGCCGAGGCCGAGCAGGTCGAACTTGACGAGGCCGGCGTTGGCACAGTCATCCTTGTCCCACTGGAGCACGCTGCGCTGGTTCATCCGCCCCCACTCGACGGGGCAGACCTCGATCACCGGGCGGTCGCAGATGACCATGCCGCCCGAGTGGATGCCGAGGTGGCGCGGCGCATCTTCGATCTGGCGGGCGAGGTCGAGCACCGGTTCGGGGATCGTGCAGTCGGGTTGGGCGGCGGTGGCCTCGACGCCACCCCACCCGTCGATCTGCTTGGCGTACGCATCTTGCTGGCCGGTGGTGTGACCGAGCGCCTTGGCCATGTCGCGGATCGAGGAGCGGGCGCGGTACGTGATCACGTTCGCCACCTGGGCGGTGTGGTGGCGGCCGTATCGCTCGAAGACGTACTGGATCACCTCCTCACGGCGGTCGCTTTCGATGTCGATGTCGATGTCGGGCGGGCCGTCACGTTCGGTGGAGAGGAACCGCTCGAACAGAAGACCGAGCGACACCGCGTCGGCCTTGGTGATGCCGAGCGCGTAGCAGGCAGCCGAGTTGGCGGCGCTCCCCCGACCCTGGCAGTAGATGTCGTTGCGGCGGCAGAACTCGACGAGGTCCCACACCACCAGGAAGTAGCCGGGGAACCCGAGGTGCTCGATGATGGCGAGCTCACGGTCGATCGTGGACCACGCCCTGGCCCGCATCGACAGGTCTTCGTGGGCCGCGGGGCGTTCGCCGTACATCCGGCGGCCGCCCTCCTCGACGAGGTGTCGGAGGTACTCCATCTCGGTCAGCTGCCGACCGCCGACCACGGGGCACGGGAACGGCGGCAGGTTCGGGGCGACCAGCGACAGGTCGAACGCCGCCGCCCGACCGATCTCGCCCGCCAACTCGACCACACCCGGGTAGCGGGCGAACCGCTTGAGCTGTTCGGCACCGGCACGCAGGTGGGCGCCGGCCGAACCGGGCAGCCAGGCGTCGATCTCGTCGAGGCTGCGACGGGCCCGGACCGCGGCGATCGCGGTGGCGAGCTTGCGCTGGGCCGGGGTGGCGTAGTGCACGTTGTTGGTGGCGACACACTCGACGCCGGTGCGGTGGGCGATCTCGGCGAGCGCATCGTTGCGGGCCGAGTCGATCGGGTCGCCGTGGTCCCACAGCTCGACGAGCACCCGGTCGCGTCCGAACGCGCTGACCAGCTTCTCCAGCTCGCGCCGTGCCGCCGACGGGCCGTCGCTCATCAACGCCGACGGCACCGCACCCTTGCGACAGCCGGTCAGTACCCAGCTCACACCGCTGACCTGGTCGGCGACGTCGGCGAACGTGAACTGCGGCGCCCCCTTCTCCCCCGCCAGGTGGCCCAAGCTCAGGGCGCGTGCCAGACGGGCGTAGCCGGCCGGGCCGTCGGCGAGCACGAGCAGGTGCCGACCGTGCGGGTCGGGTGCGCTGGCGTCGGGCAGCTCGCCGGTGTCGACCTGGAACAGCGTGTCGGTCTCGTCGCGGGCGACACGCTGGTCGTCGCCGAGCCCGGGGGTGAGCGTGATCTCGGCTCCGAACACGGTCGGCAGCCCGACCGCCCGCGCCGCCTCGGCGAACCGGACCACGCCGTAGAACCCGTTGTGATCGGTGAGCGCCAGCGCCTCGAGGCCGAGCCGGGCCGCCTCGGTGGCGAGCTCTTCGGGGTGGGACGCACCGTCGAGGAACGAGTAGTTGGAGTGAGCGTGCAGCTCGGCGTACGGCACCGTGCCCGGCACCCGGGTCAGCGGGGCTTCGAACGCCTGGCGTTTGCGTCCCCACGCCGGCGAGTCACCGCCGGCGTTCCACGACAGACTGCCGGGGGCGCGACCGTCACGACGCAACGACGAACCGGGCCGGCCGGAAAGGGTCGCTTCGAGCTCTGACCAGCTCCACGACGGATTGTTGAATCCCACTCCCGCGATTATCGAACACATGTTCGCACGCGCGCAAGCCGGCGATCGGACGTGACCGCACCGTGCGGGTCACGATGGCCGAGACAGTCGAAGTGCCCCTGGCCGCCGACGAGCCGAACGTTGCCGAACGTTGCCGATGACCGAACGATATGGGGCGGTCCGCCGTGCGCATCATGCCGGTTCAGGAGCACGTGGAGTCGCGCCGATACTGAGCATGTGAGGATCGATGGTCTCCAAGAGCGGTGACATGAGTCGACGAGCGATCGCACTCCTTGTGGCGGCTTTCCTCGTGTCGGTCGGGTTGTTCGCGTTCGGTGCCACGTGGTCGATCGCACACGGCGGCTACTGGGAGGACGGATCTCAACCTCGAGCGCTACTGAACGTCGACAGCCAGACACCGGCATCGATCGTCTATGCGCGCAACGACCACGACTGGTTGACCGACCCCGCGAACTGGCAGGAGATCACGCCGAGTCGGGGGTCGGTCCCGCTCCAGAAGGGCGCAGACCGCTCGTGTATTGCGAGGACCACCGTCATCGCAGCCGGTACTACGCCGCCGGACAACCCAGACAGCATCGACGTGCTCGTCGAACTCGAACCGGGCCGCTGCTTCCCGACCATGCGCACGTTGCTGACCATCGACCGCAACGGCGAGATCCGGTTCGAGGAACAACCCGATCCGCCCGAACCCGTCTGGGGATACTTCGTCTTCGCGCTGAGCTGGCTCCCATTCACGGCAACGTGGATAG
>CAXAWD010000002.1:0-25476 GCA_963972325.1 uncultured Acidimicrobiaceae bacterium | reverse complement strand
GGTCGGCGAACACGACCCGATCATCCCTCCCGACCGCGGCCGCGCCGCAGCCACGGCCCTGACCGGGGCCGGCTGGAACGTCGCCACCCACGGCTACGACATGGCGCACAGCCAGCGGATCGAGATGATGGTCGATGCCAAGGCGTGGCTCGCCACGATCTGAGCGAGCTTCGACCCGGCGTCCGGTACGACGTCGTGCCAGGCTGACCCGATGCGATCCGAGGGTGCTCCGTGACCTCGGCGACGCCGGAGATGCCGGGGACTCCGGCGTCCGGCGGCGAACCTCACCTGTCGATCGACGGCGCGGCTCCGGGTGTCGCAGGGCTGCTGCGGCTGCCCGGGTTCCGAGGCCTGATGATCTCCAACGTGCTGGCGGCGGTGGGCTTCGGTACGAGCCGGTTCGTGTTCGTGTGGCTGGTCGGCGAGCTCACCGAGTGGAACCCCGCCACCGCGATCCTCGGCATCGTCATCGGCCTACCCCCGCTGTTGCTCTCCGCCTGGGCGGGCTCGCTCGCCGACCGGCTGCACCCGCGTCGACTCGGAACCGCTCTGTTCCTCATCAGCGGTGCCGGGTTCGGCGTCACCGGCCTGCTCGTCGCGGCCGACCGCATGACCGTGCCGTTGGCGATGGTGTTCGGCTTCCTGACGACGATCGCGCCCTCGATGACCATGCCGCTCCTGCAGGCGCTCGTGCCGGCCCTGGTGCCCCCCGGCCGGCTGATGCAGGGCGTCGCGATCCAGAACCTCGGCATGATGGTCGCGACGATCGCCGGTGTGTTCCTCGGTGGCGTGGTCATCCAGGTGTTCGGCGTCGCCGCCGGGTTCTGGCTCGTCACCATCGCCGGGGCGCTGGGTGCGATGGCGTTCGCCCGGACGCCCCTCCCCGACCGGGGAGTACCGGCCCAACGACGAGGTGCGATCCGCGAAGGGGCCCGTCTCGCACTCGGCACCGAACCGCTCCGGTCGTTGCTCGCGATCACGACGGTGCTCGGCCTCGCGATCGCGACCTCGACGCTGCTGCTGCCCGAGTTCGCTCGCGACGTGCTCGGGCAGGAGTCGCTCGCTGCGAGCGCGCTCAACGTGTTCATGAGCGTCGGCATGATGATCACGTCGATGCTGATCGCCACTCGTTGGACGCCGTCGCGCCCCGGCTTCCTGCTCACCGTTTTCTCCACCGTGACGATGGGCGGGGGCCTGATCGGGTTCGGCGTGTCGCGGACCTATCTCGTCACCGCGGTCTGCGCCTTCGGGTGGGGTCTGTGCGGCGGGGTCGTGATGACGATCCTGCGCACACTGATGCAGTCCAACACGCCGCCGGAGCTGATGGGGCGGATCATGGGTCTCGCGGCGATGGCGCAGAACGGGTCGTTCCCCCTGGGGGCGCTCCTGCTGGTCGGGCTGGTCTCGGTGAGTTCGGTGAGCACGGCGATGGTCATCGCCGGCCTGATCTGCGTCGCCGGTGCCGGACTGGTCGCGGCTCGCCCGCACGTCCGACGGCTGTGATGGTTCGTACCGGATCGACCGCACGGCGCTGACTAACGTGGCCCGAATGGCACGACGAACCCTGTTGGCAATGGGCGCGGTCGGCCTCCTGCTCCTGTCGGCGTGCACCCGACCCGAGGATGCACGCCCTGCCACGTCCGGCGATCCGATCGCGGCGGTCGACACCGCGGATGACGCCGATGACGTCACCGATGCGACCGACACCGGCGACGAGACGAGCGATGCTTCCGCCACCACCGGGATGTCGACCTCCACGACGGCCGGCCCCACGACCACCACGACCAGCGCGGCCGGCGGGGCCACCACCGAGGCGCCCACCACCACCACGACGGCGGCGATGACGACCACGACCACGACGGAGCCCGACGATCCGGGCGACCTCACGTTGATCTTCGACGGCATCCTGCCGTTCCGGTTCGGTGACCGTGACGTCGACGTGGTGCCGGCGCTCTCGCAAGTGCTGGGTGCGCCGACGCTCGACGAGCTCAGCGAGTACCCCGACGCCGACCAGGGCATGTTCTTCGACTCGAGCGGGGAGCAGTCGTTCATTGCCCACTTCGGTCGCACCGTGTGCTTCGCCGACGGCTTGTGTGTGCAGTTCGGGGCCGGCGCACCGGAAACGCTCATCTTCACGGGTTGGTCGCTCGGTGGCCAGTCCGACCTGGACACCGAAGACGGCATCGTCATCGGGTCGACGCTCGCCGACTTCGTCGATGTCATCGAGTACGACCCGGCGATGAGCTGCTATCAGGTCGCGTACGGGACGGCGTCCGGCATCGACGTGACGCTGCTCAGCGAGGACGGGGTCTTCGCCGCTCCCAACGCCGACGGCGACGGGCTCGACGTCTTCGATCCCGACCCGACCATGGTGACCGTGACCGAACTGCGGGCCGGTCAGCTCCCGGTCTTCGTGTTCGCCGACTGCTGAGCCCCGGGCCGCGACCGAGTCGCGAACCGGGCACCCCCACGACCAACCTCGGCTCAGCCAAGCGCGGGCCGGTCGGGATCGACGACCTGTCGCCGCCGTGGGACGGTGACGCCGACCTACGCGGGAGGCAGCAGCAGCACTTTGCCGGTGGTCCGACGCGCTTCGATCGCCCGGTGGGCGTCGGCGGCGTCGGCGAGTGGGAACCGGTGGCCGATCCGCACATCGAGTTGGCCGGCACCGATCCAGCGATACAAGTCGGCCGCCCGCCGTTCGAGCTCGCTGCGCTCGGCGATGTAGTGGAACAGGGTCGGTCGGGTCAGGAAGATCGAGCCGTTCGCCGACAGCGTCAACGGTGACACCGGGTCGACCGGCCCCGACGCATTACCGAACGTGACCATCATCCCGCGAGGCCGCAACACCGTGAGGCTCTGGTCGAACACCGACTTGCCGACGCCGTCGTAGACCACGTCGAGCGGCCGCGGACCGGCGATCTCGGTGATCGCCTCGGCGAAGTCGACATCCCGATACAAGATCGTGTGGTCGGCGCCGGCAGCCCGTGCCAGTTCGGCCTTCTCCTCGGTGCCGACGGTCGTGAACACCTCGGCGCCCAGGAGCTTGGCCATCTGGATCAACAGCAGCCCGACGCCACCGGCCCCGGCGTGCACGAGGCAGCGGCTGCCGGCACCGAGCTCGAACGTGTCGGTGACGAGATAGTGCGCGGTCATGCCCTGGAGCGGGATCGCGGCCGCCGTCTCCAGGTCGACCGACTCGGGCACCGCCACCACCTGGTCGGCAGCGAGCGCGACGTGCGTCGCGTACGAGCCCGCACCGCTGGCCCACGCGACCCGGTCGCCGACCGACCAGCGTGTGACGCCGTCGCCCACCGCGGCCACGACTCCGGCCCCCTCGAGGCCGAGCACGTACGGCATCGGCACGTCGTAGAGCCCCGAACGTTGGTACGTGTCGATGAAGTTCAGGCCGGCCGCGGCGAGCTCGACGACGACCTGGCCGGCGGCGGGCTCGGGGTCGGCGAGTTCGCGCCACTGCATGACCTCGGGTCCGCCGGTCTGCTCGATCTGGATCGCCCACATGGCGCCGACCCTACCGATCGAGTGGGCGACGCCGCAGGTCGGCGAGCACCGTGTGGCCGCGAGGTGACAGCTCGTAACCGGGGCTGTGGCTGATCGTCAGACCGAGCGCCTTCAGCTTGGCGACGTTGGCCTTGAACGGTTTCGTCTCCCACCCGATCGACGCCGCCAGATCGGGCGCCCGCGTGTGCGGTCGGTCGGAGAGCATCGTGAGGAACCGGACGGTCCACGCGCCGGCCGGGCTGCGCGTGTCGAGTCGCTCGAGGCGAGCGCGGACGTCGGCCAACTCCTCGTCGGACAACTCGGACCGCTCGCGCAACTCGACCCGTGGATCGATGCCACCGACCCGCACACGCACCCGGTAGAAGTCGCCCTCCGGCTTCTGGGTGAGGTCGGCGATCGCCTCGTCGACCGAGCCGTACCCGGCCCGCTTCGCGTCGTGTGCGGACACGTCGGTGAGCTCGATCCGGTCGACACGAAGGATGTCGAGCATGCCGGCGCGGGTCCGCAGGCTGCCGCCCGTCTTCACCGTCGGCCGCTTCTGACGGCGGAACAGCGTGTCGATCTCACCGGCGACGATCCGCTCCAGGATCACGTTCTTGATCAGCATCGACTGCGACGGTAGCGACTGCGCCCTCGAGCTGCGGCGTCGCTGCGTTCAGACGGCTCGGGTGTACTCGAGCGAGCTGGCCCGGGTACCGCTGAGCGCGACCCACACGTCGTCGTGGTTGAACATCAGCCGGAGGCGCAGCATGCGGCCGGCCGCGATCGTGGCGTCGACCGAGCCGACGGTGATCTCTCGTCGGACCCAGGTCTCGTTCCCACCGTTCCACTCGTCGACGTGGACGTCGAGGGTGCTGGCGAGCGTGACGCAGCCCGTGCCGTTCGACGCACAGTCCTGCAGCCAGATCGAGTAGTCGATGTCTCCATGGTCGTCGAAGTCCTCCACCGTGCTCCACAACACGAGCCGGACCGGGCCGTCGAGTACGAGGTCCGACGAGGGGACGATGCTCCAGTGTTGGAACTCACCGGTGTCCGTCTCGGTCAACTTCTGATTCGAGTTCTGGATCGTCAGGCCCGGCTCGCCGTCCCCGTCGTGATCGGGTTCGGGCGACGCGTTCGCCGGCTTCGACGTGGTGAGCGCCCAGTCGGATGCCGACGTGCCACTCGTGCCGAGGTAGAAGCGCTGGTCCACGCCCGAGCTGCCGACGTGCACGGTGACCGTGCCCACGTCGGAGCGACCGGTGCCGTCGAGGACCCGGTAGGTGAACGAGTCGGTACCGACGAACAACGCACCCGGGGTGTACGTGAACGATCCGTCGGGTGAGAGCGACAGCGTGCCGTTGGCCGGTCCGGTCTCGACCGACACCGTGAGGGCATCGCCGTCCTCGTCGCCGTCGTTGTCCAGCACGCCGGGCGCCGGGACGACGAGCGCCGTGGATTCCTGCGTGGAGTAAGCGTTGTCACCTGCCGATGGCGAATCGGGTCGCGGCTCGACGGTGATGGTCACGGTCGCCGTCGCCGTCCGGCCGGTGCCGTCGGAGATCGTGTAGTTCACCTGCATCGTGCCCCATGCGTTCGGCTCGGGCGCGAACCGCACCACGGTGCCGTCCGTCGACACGGTGCCGTCGGAGGTGGTGGCCAACTGCACGGTGAGGGCGTCGCCGTCGGCGTCGGAGTCGTTGTCGAGCACCCGGATGTCGATCGCTCCGTCCTCGTCCATGCCGACCGAGTCGTCGCGAGCGATCGGCGCGTCGGGAACCTCGCTCACCGAGATCGACACGGAGGCCGACGAGCGAGCTCCGGCGGCGTCGACCACCGTGTACCGGAACGAGGTCACACCCGACCAGTTCGCCTCCGGTTCGAAGCGGAACCGGGTGGCGTCCACCCGGGTGATCGTGCCGTTGGCCGGCAGCGTGTCGAGCGATGCCGACACCGCCCCCACGTCGTTGGCCGCGACGTCGATCACGATCGCAGACCCTTCCGATGTACTGACCGTGTCGTCGACCGCCCGCGGGCCCGACGCGGTCGGCACCGTCGTGGTCGTCGCCGCTGGGGCGGTCGGGGTGCTCGTGGTCGTCGTGACCGGGAGTGTGGGCGACGTCGGCAGGTCCACCGTCGGGATCCGTCCGTCGGTGACCACGATCTCCGGCAACGTGGCAGGCAGGGTCACGACGATCGTCGCCGTCGGCGTGGCGGTGGTTGTGGTGGTGGGCGCCACGGTCGTGGGTGGCACGGTCGTGGGCACCGCGCTGGTCGACGGGGCCGTCGTCGGTTCGGGTGGCGCCGGGGTGTCGGGGGTCGCCGCCGGAAGACGGAGTTCGACACTCGGCACCGTGGTCGTCGTGGTCGTGGTCGACGGCAGGGTCACCACGATCTCTTGTGCGGCCGCCTCGACGACGGGCTCGGTGGCCGGAGTGTCCAGCAGCCCACCGGCGACGAGCGTGACCGCGGTGGCCGTCGCGCTGACTGCGGCACCGGCAGCACTGCCGACGGGCACCCGTCCGACGACGGGCAACTGCGCCAACCACGACAGCGGCCCCATGATCAGCCGCAACCGGCCGAGTGAGATGTTCATGAACGCCCGGACCACGCGCGGGTCGAACTGTTCACCCGCACAGCGGGTCAGCTCCTGGCGTCCTTCGATCGCGCTCGCCGGTGACTTGTAGGACCGAGCACTCGTGATCACGTCGTACACATCGGCGACGGACACGATCCGTGCCGCCAGCGAGATCTGCTCCCCGGCGAGACCGGCCGGGTATCCGCCGCCGTCCCACCGCTCGTGGTGCTCGCCGACCGCGTCGACCCACTCGCCGAGCCAACCGCGCAGGGGCTCGCACAGCTCGGCACCCCAACCCGGATGCTGTTTGATCACGTCGAACTCGTCGTCGGTCAGACGGCCCGGCTTGTTCAGGATTTCGCCGGGAACGAACAGCTTCCCGACGTCGTGGGCGCGACCGGCCCACTGCAACAGATCGAGTTCGTGCTCGTCGAGATCGAGTTCCTCACCGATCATCCGGCTGTACGCTCGCACGCGCTCGGCGTGACCGCGCGTGAGGCGGTCGTGAGCGCTGAGGTCGCCGACGAGTTCGATCAGCGTTTCGGCGGCGAGCGCGGGGTCGTCCGGCAGTCCGTTCTCGCGGATGTCCTCGACCCGCAGCTTGAGTTGGTGCACCGTCTGGGTCCGCATCGCGGTGCGGAAGCGCGACGGCGCCTGGTCGGGGAAGACGAGCGAGAGCTGCAGCAGCGCCGCCAACGGGAGCATCTTGCGCGCGAGCCGGTCGGCGATGAACAGCACACCGGTCGCGAACACGCTGAGCGCGATCCACCACAGGATCGTCGGCAGCAGATCGGGTGGGCGTGGCACGACCTGGGCGACCAGGTGGGTCGCCAGCGCCGACAGTGCGATCGGGGCGATGAAGACGATCGCCTTGATCACGAGCGCGACGCGCGGACGTCCTGTCCACCGCTGCTGTTGTTCGGGCTGCTGCGCCTGGTCGCTCATCGATCCACCACGGTGTTCATCGGCATCGAAAGGCCATGAGTTGAACCGAGTTCAACGGCTTCTCGGCCGCTCGACACGCCGTCGACGGCGGAGCCGGCTGCGTGCGGGCTGTGTGCCGGCTGGTGGGGGCGCCGCCGCCCGGGGTCAGGTGTCGTAGCTCACGCCGAGACCGGCGCGAGCATCGGTGTTCACGCCGTACGGCGGGATCGGATAGCGCAACCCGTTGCGAGCGAGCGCTTCGAGACCGTCGATCACCTTGGGCAGGAAGGACGGCGGGATCGCCATCAACAGTTCGTCCTCCATCACCCCGCCATAGCGACGTTCGGCGAAGCACGGGATCGACAAGCTCGGCTCACCGGAGGCGAGCGCTCGGCCCCACGAGTCGGCGCACGAGGACTCGCCGACGCACCCCCACTCGAGTTTGCGGTAGCCCGTCCACTGGAGTCCGTTGATGAACAGGATCATCTGCGCCGGAGTGGCATAGATCAGACAGATGTCGGGCGGATCGAGGCGGCCGCTCGCCAGCGGTGACACCGCCAACGCCTCGTGCTCGCCGAACGACGGCAGGTCCATCGCGGCCTGGTGTGCGGCTGCGTCCTCCGCGGTCGAGTACCAGACGCCGGCGTACTGGCGCCCCTCGAGCCACCGCTCGTCGCGTGGGTGCAAACCGACGACCGCGGCGCACTGGTCCCCGACCAGGTCGGCCCGGGTGATGCCGACGGTCCATCCGTTGCGCGCCGCTTGCCCGACGATCTGGTCGGTGGTGTGGATCGCTCCCGGGCGGCGGATCTTGGGCACGGCCTCCATCTCGGCGACGGTCGCGAACCGCTTCATGCCGATCGGCGTGGTGCGCAGTCGCAGCAGCCGGTTCAGATCGTCGACGATGCGCCGCCCGTCGAAGCCGTCGCCGACCCGCACCGGGGTGGCGTCCTCGCTGTCTTCCATCGTGCCCATTCGGCCACCGTACGACGCGGCAGCGGGCGTGTTCGGAGTCAGAGGCGGTCGGGCGGGTACTCGGCGTACGACGCCTTGAACACACCCGAGTGGAGCAGCACGGTGGCGGCATGACGACCGGTCGCCGCGGACAGGACACGCGTCTCGACCCAGTGCGATTCGACACGTCGGCTCTGCCCGACGGCCAACACGGTGTGTTCGAGGCGGTACTCCTCGCCGACGAACAGCGGCCCGTCGATCGCCCGCACCTCCAGATCGATGAACAACCCCACGGCAGGTCCACGCACCGGCAGTCGCGCTCCGACCTTGTGAGCGAGCACGCTGTACATCTCGAACGGCACGACCGGGCGGCCCCACGGCGTGTCGTCGGAGTCGTACCAGGGTGTCCGTTCGGTGATCGTCTCGAGCTTGCGGCGGAGCGAGAACGGGTAGAGGTGGCCGTTGTCGGTGTCGAAATCGATCGACACGACCGGCGACTCGCCCGGCACCGGCCCGAGTTCGACCTGATCCATGATGAACAACTCGCCGGGGTCGCGAGCCTGCATCTTGGCGAGTCGCTCGCCGAGCTCGGTCGGTCGAGCCGGGTCGACGGTGGCGGTGCCGGTCAACACGGGTGAACCGTCGCCCTTGGAGGCATCGATGCGTGCCGCACCATCGGCGCCGGGGGTGAGCGACGCAACCACGGTCTCGCCCTCGACGACCATGTTGAGGAAGTGGGCGCTGACGCAGCCGGTCTCGAACCACCGACGACCCCATTGATCGAACGCGAGCAGATCGATCTGGCTGAAGTGGGTCGGCCCCTCGATCGGCGCCCCGGACAGCCCGAGGTCGTCGGCGACGGCGTCGTCGTGCACGCTGGCGTGCCCGTCGTACTCCTGGTCGCCGAGCAGTTGGCGCGGTGAGCGCTCGGGGCCACGACGGGTGCCGTCGTCGGCCGTCCTGATGATCGAGGTGTCGAACGTCATCACTCGATGGTAGGAGCCGCCCGCTCGCCGGTCGTCAGCGTGCTGCGTTCAGGCGGGTATCGACCCGCTTTCGCCCACGTCCGGCTGCGTGTCCATCAGGAACGCCTTCGCCATCCCGAGGAGCTGCCCCAACTTGTTCGGCGCCGTCCAGTACTCCCACCGGTCGGCGTGCACCTGGAGCGCCACCGCGTGCTCCGGACCGTCCGGTAAGTACGTGTCGGTCATGTCATCCCACAGATCGCTCAACAGCGAGGTGCCCTCCACGTACTCGGCCCGGCCGACCACGGAGACCCAGATGCGACCGTCGTCGACGAGCGAGACGTTCATCGCCTGCCCGGCGGCCGACCAGGCAGCGTCGCGCTCGACGATGAAGTACACGTCGCCGTTCTCGTCGATGCGTTGCACGGTCAGCGGGCGGGACGACGGCAGCCCGTGTTCGTCGACGGTCGTCACCATCGCGACCCGGACCTCCTCGACCCGTTCACGCACGTCGTCGACCGTCAGCTGTTCATCACTCATGGCCAGGTCGATACCCGGTCCGGGCCGACGTCAACCGGGAGCACGGCGTAGTTTCGTCCCATGGGCGACTGGAAGCTGCTGGTGGACGAAGTCGACTTCGGGGAGGGGCCGCGCTGGCGCGACGGCACCCTCTGGTACTCCGACTTCCACCAACGCGCGGTGTACCGGGTGACCCCCGACGGCGAACGCACAGCGGTCTACGACGGGCTCGACGACCGCCCGTCGGGGATCGGATGGCTGCCCGACGGCACGTTCCTCGTCGTGTTCATGACGTCGCAACGCGTGATGTGCGACCGGGGCGACGGACGCCTGGTGGAGTACGCCGACCTGTCCTCGATCGCCACCCATCACTGCAACGACATGATCGTCGACCGCCACGGCAACGCGTACGTCGGCAACTTCGGCTTCGATCTCGAGGCGCTCGCCTCGTTCGAACCGGCCGACCTCGCGCTCGTCCGCCCCGACGGTTCGGTCGCGGTGGCCGCACCCGACATGGCCTTCCCGAACGGGGCGGTCATCACGCCCGACGAGTCGACCCTGATCGTCGGCGAGTCGTTCGGTGGCGACTACATCGCGTTCACGATGCATCCCGACGGCACGCTCACCGAGCGGCGGCAGTGGGCCGAGGTCCCCGGCACGGCACCCGACGGCTGCACCCTCGACGCGGCCGGCGGCATCTGGTTCAGCGACGCGCTCGGCTCACAGGTCGTGCGCGTCGAGGAGGGCGGCAACGTCACCGACCGGGTCGACACGCCGATGCCCACGTTCGCCTGCATGCTCGGCGGAGACGACGGCCGCACCTTGTTCGCGCTGTGCTCACCCGGCTCCCACCCCGATGAGTGCGCCGGCAAGTCGGCCGGCGCGATCTACACGCGCACCGTCGAACACGCGCACGCCGGCCGGCCGTAGCGCGTGAGGATCGCCACCTGGAACGTCAACTCGATCCGAGCCCGGATCGACGCCGTCGCGGACTGGATCGAACGACACCAGCCCGACGTGCTGCTCCTGCAGGAGACCAAGTGCACCGACGCGATGTTCGACACCCCGGAGATCGGAGTGCGTCTCGCCGACCATGGTCACGAGTACGTGCACGTCGGCACCAACCACTACAACGGCGTGGCGACCCTTAGCAGGGTCGGGCTCGACGACACGACGGTCGGGTTCGCCGACCGGAGCGACGGCGCGTTCGGCGAGGCGAGGTTGCTGTCGACGACGTGCGGCGGCATCCGGATCCACAACGTGTACGTGCCCAACGGACGCAAGGCGTACACGCCGCACTGGGAGGAGAAGGTCGCGTGGCTCGGTCATCTGGCGGCGTCGATCGACCCGTCGTCACCCACGGTCGTGGCCGGCGACATGAACGTGCAACGCGCCGACATCGACGTGTACGACCCCCGGCGTTGGCGCAACCGGAACCATGCCACCCCCGAAGAACGGGCCGCGCTCGCAGCGCTGCTCGACCGTGGCCTCCACGACGTCGTGCGTGACCGCCATCCCGAACCCGGCGTGTACACGTGGTGGAACCACGCGGCCGAACAGTTCACTCGGAACCGCGGCATGCGAATCGATCTGGTCCTCGCCAGCGGCGACCTCGCCGGCCGGGTGACCGACGCCTGGGTCGACACCGACGAGCGGGGCCGCCCCCGCAGCAGCGATCACGCCCCGGTCGTCGTCGACCTCGACGTCCCCACCCCCAACTGACCCTGCGCCCGCAACGCGCCGGACCAGGCGGCCGTGTCGCGGATTCAGGACCCCGGGACCCGACGTCGCGACACAGCCCACATCCGACCGGGCCGCCCGACGTGCCGTGTCGCGAACTTGGGACTCACAGCCCCACAACCGCGACACGGGGCTGCGTCGTGGCGGTCGGGTACCGGCCCGTCGCGACGTTCAGGTCGCGGGTCCCCGGCACCCCGACAACGGCCGTCAGCCGTCAGTCGTCAGCCGTCAGCGGCGTCGGCGGGGACCGAGGCCGGCGATCGCCTGCAGTACGAGCAGGAACACGACGGCACCGACGGCGGCCACGACGATGCTGCGGATCGAGAAGTCCTCGACGCCCTCCTCGTCGATGGTGGCCATCAACCACCCGCCGACGATCGCCCCGACCACACCGACGATCATCGTGTAAATGCACCCGGCACGGTCGTCCTTGACGATCCATCGGGCGAGCCAACCGGCGAGCAACCCGACCACGATCCATCCGACGAGACTCATGACGTCACGGTATCCGGTGGAACTCGACGACGAACCGCACCGCGCCGTCGACCGACACGTGGTGCACCTGCTCGGGCGGGATCACGACCGTGTCGCCTGCGCCCACGTCGAACTCCTCGGCGTCGCCGAACGCGAACCGCAGCGCCCCCGAGCGCACGACGAGCCGGCCCCACACCCCTGCCGCGACTCGGTGGTCGCGCAACAGACCCGCCGGCACCGACCCCTCGTCGAACTCCTCGGTGGTCCTGACGAGCTCGAGGCCGTCCGGCAGCGAGCCGCTCATCGTGTCCGCCCTCGGCCGTCGTGTGCCGTGTGCATACATCGCTCCCGTCGTCGTTTCCGTCGTCGTTCCCGACCGAGACGGTAACCGCCGACGACGGGAAGGCCCGGTCGGCGGCGCTATTGTCGCCGCAACGTCGGACGACGAGCATCGACGCACGAGGTACCCATGACGACGGACTTGCACTGGTGGTCGGCCACCGACCTCGCCGCCGCGATCCGCGGACGCGAAGTATCCGCCACCGAAGCGCTCGAACATCAGATCGCGCGGATCGAACGGCTCGACGGATCCGTGAACGCGGTCGTCAACTGGGACGTCGAGCGTGCCCGCACGGCCGCCCGCGCCGCCGACGATGCGGTTGCGGCCGGACACGACGTCGGACCGTTGCACGGCGTCCCGATCACGATCAAGGACTCCTTCCAGACCGAGGGCTGCATCACCACGTCGGGGGCGCCGGAGCTCGCAGACTTCGTGCCGACCGAAGACGCGGCACCCGTCGCCCGACTGCGGTCAGCCGGGGCGATCCCGTTCGCCAAGACGAACCTGCCGATCTTCGCCGGTGACATCCAGAGCTTCAACGAGGTGTACGGCACCACCAACAACCCGCACGATCTCGACCGCACCCCCGGCGGGTCGTCGGGCGGCAGCGCGGCGGCGTTGGCGATGGGGTTCACCTCGCTGGAGCTCGGCTCCGACATCGGCGGGTCGATCCGGGTGCCCGCGCACTACTCGGGTGTGTCGGGCCACAAGCCGAGCTACGGCATCGTGCCGGCGCACGGCCAGATCCCGGGGATGCCGGGCACGCTGTCGCAGGCCGACCTCGCGGTCGCCGGCCCGATGTCGCGGTCGGTTCGCGACCTCCAGCTCGGGCTCGACGTGTTGGTCGGCCCCGACCGTTGGAACTCGCCCGCCTGGCGGATCGACCTCCCGTCGCCACGAGCCGAGTCCCTCGACCGACTCCGGATCGGGGCCTGGCTCGACGACGAGTACTGCCCCGTCGATACATCGACGGGGCGGGTGCTGGAGCGGCTCGTCGGCCAGATCGAAGATGCGGGCGGCACCGTCGACACCGACGCCCGACCCGCGTTCACGCTCGAGAAGGTCGACCGCGTGTTCCGCGACCTGCTGATGGCCGCGCTCGCCGGCGGCACACCCCCGGGTGAACTCGACCGCCTGGCCACGACCACCGGCGACAGTGCCGCCGCCCAAGCAGCCCGAGCAACGGCGATGCGTCATCGCGAGTGGCTCGCCCACAACGAACGGCGGCTCCAGATCCGCGAGCGCTGGCGCGAGTTCTTCGAGCGGTACGACGTCGTGCTGATGCCGGTTCAGCCGCGAGGAGCGATCCCGCACGACCACTCGATGCCGCAGTGGTCACGCAGCGTCGAGATCGACGGGATCGAGCGGCCGTACCTCGACCTGTTCGGATGGACCGGCCCGGCCGGCGCCGGGATGCTGCCGGCCACCGTGGTCCCTGCCGGGCTCGGCGACGACGGTCTGCCGATCGGTGTACAGATCGTCGGCTCGTACCTCCACGACCGCACCACGCTGCGAGCGGCGGCGCTGATCGCCGAACTCGCCGGTGGCTGCCCGCGCCCCGCCCTCGCGCTCGCGTGACCCGTCTGTTCGTCGCCGCCTGGCCCGACGCTGACACGGTCGAGCGCCTGCGCGCCCTCGATCGCCCCGACGAACCGGGTGTCCGTTGGGTACCCGAGGTGAACCTTCACGTCACGTTGCGGTTCCTGGGCGACGTCGATCCGGCAGCGGTGAGTCACCGGCTGGCCCACGCGCGCCTTCCGAAGGTGACCGCCCTGCTCGGACCGGCGCTCGAACGCCTCGACCGACGCCAGCTGGTCGTCCCGGTCGAGGGCGTCGATGCGCTCGCCGCCGCGGTCCGCTCCGCCACGGCAGAGATCGGCGACCACGATCCCCGCCCGTTCCGGGGGCACCTGACTTTGGCGCGGACCCGACGGGATGCGTCGACCGAGATGATCGGTGCAGCGCTCACGGCCGCGTTCGAGGTGGGCGCCATCGCGTTGGTGGCGAGCGAGTTGCAGCCGACGGGAGCGGTGTACACGACACTCGCCACGTTCGCGACCGGCACCCGCCAACGGGTCAGCCCAGCGCCGGACGACGGCGCCGCGACCATGACGTGAGCATCAGCAGGCCGACACCCGCCAGCACCAGCACCAGCGCCGGACGCATGAGGCCGGCGCCACCACCGGCGCTGGGCAGGCGCAGCGTGGCCAGTCCGAAGTCGACGTCGCGTCGGTCGGTGTCGGCGGTCAGGTCGACCACCGTGCGGCCGTCGGTTCCGCCGTCGAGGTCGTAGGTCACCGTCGACTCCGCAATGACGGTGGGGTCGACGACGACGACGTACCGGCCGGGCACGAGGTCGGGGAACAGGTAGGTGCCGTCCGCGGCGGTCGTGGTGGTCGCCACGGTCTCGCCGTCCTCGTCGATCAGCGTCACCGTCACGCCGACGACGCCGGGCTCGCTCGGGTCACGGACACCGTCACGATCGGAATCGGTCCATACGAGGTCTCCGATCGACGATGGCGGCACGAAGCCGGCACTCGTCGAACCGTTGCCGCCCGCCGGCACGATCACGTCGTCGGTCGTCGGGGTCGTCGGGATCAGATCAGCGGGAACCGTGCTCACGTCGACGATGACGTCGTAGTCGCCCGGGGGCACGGTCGGCAGCGACCAGTCGCCGTCGTCGTCGGTGGTGACGACGATCGTGACGGTGCCGTCGGGCCCGTCCCAGATGACCTCGACGTCGACGCCGGGGATGCCCTCCTCGTCGGGATCGCGCACGCCGTCACCGTCGGTGTCGACCCACACGGTGCCGTCGATCGACGCGTCGCCGATGACGCCGAAGTCCACGTCGCGGACGTCGTCACCCGACTCGAGTTCGACCGTGGTGACCGTGGGGTCGTCGCCGTCGAGATCGCTGCCGGGCTCCAACCCGTCGGTCAGGTCGGTGGGATCGTAGGACACCTCGGTCGGCCCGGTCGGCAGACCGACCACCAGGTACGTGCCGTCGGCGTCGGTCACGGTCTCGACGACGATGTCGTCGTCGGTGCCGAGGACGCCGTCGGCGCCCGGGGAGGTGACCGTCACGGGCACACCGGGGACGCCGGACTCCTCTGGGTCTTCGACGCCGTCGGCATCGGCGTCGACGAACACGGTGTCGCCGATGCTCGCGTCACCGACGTAGCCGAAGTCCTGCTCGAGGTTCTCTTCACCGACAGCGAGGGTCAGCGTCGACGTGTCGTCGGCGCCACCGTCGGGGTCGGCGGTGGAGGTGAGTCCGGCCGGGAGCCCGGCGACGTCGACGCCGAACACGCCGGCGGGCAGCCCACCGAGGTCGTACGCACCGTCGGCGTCGGTGGTGAGCGTGGGGTACACGTGGTCGTCGTCGTTGCCGAGGACGCCGTCGGGCCCTGCCCAGGTGATGGTGACCTGCGCCCCGGGGATGCCGGGTTCGCCGTCGTCCTCTGCGCCGTCGGCGTCGAGGTCGAGCCAGATCGTGTCACCGATCCGGCCGGTGCCCGTGTAGCCGAAGTCCTGGTCGAGATCGACGACCGGGTCGACGATGCCGACGCCGAGCTCGTTCACGATCGAGGTGCCGTCGAGAGCGGCGGTGCTCCCGTCGCCGTCGTACGTCACCACGTCGAGACCGGCCGGCACGCCGCCGACCACCGTGACGGAGAAGCTGCCGTCGGGGAGCGAGGGCACGAGGTACATGCCAGCGGCGTTGGTCGTGGCGATCGGGAGCGCGATGTCGTCGTCGGTTCCCTCGACCCCGTCGGGGCCGAACCAGACGACCGCGACGTCGACGCCGACGAGACGGGGCTCGAGCTCGGCTCCATCGTCGCTGCCGTCACCGTCGACGTCGTACCAGACCGTGTCACCGATCGCGTTCTCGCCACGGAATCCGAAGTCCTGGACGTCGTTGTCCTCGCCGAGGCCGAGCGTCAGTGCACCGGTCGCGTCGTCGCCACCGTCGGGGTCGGCGGTGTTCAGCGCGACGTCGGCGATGCCTCCGACCACGGTGACGTCGTAGTCGGCCGGCGGTAGCCCGTCGAACAGGTACCCGCCGCTCGCGTCGGTGATCGTGGTGTACACGACCGGACCGTCGGGGCTATCCCACGTGAGTTCGACCGTCTGGTCGGGTACGCCGGGCTCGCCCGGGCCCTGAGAGCCGTCGCCGTCGAGATCGAGGAACACGGTGTCGCCGATCGAGCCGGTGCCGCGGTAGCCGAAGTCTTGGTCGTCGTTCGTCTCACCGTCGCCGAGCACGAGCGAGCTCGTGGAGTCGGCGCCGCTGTCGGCGTCGAAGGTCGGCACCATGCCGGTGGGCAGGTCGTCCGTGTCGACGGTGACGGTGTAGTCACCCGGCGGCAGCCCGTCGAAGCTGTACACGCCGTCGGCATCGGTGGTGGTCGTGAAGTCGACGAGGCCGTCCGGACCGTCCCACGTGAGGGTCACGTCGATGCCGGGCAGCCCGGTCTCGTCGCCGTCGATCTCGCCGTTGCCGTTGCGGTCGAACCAGACGGTGTCGCCGATCGAGCCGGTGCCGCGGTAGCCGAAGTCCTGGTCCAGGTCTTCCGGATCGCCGGCGGTGAGGGTGACCGCGCTCGTCGAGTCGCCACCACCGTCGTCGTCGTAGGTCGCCGCCACGCCGGCGGGCAGCGTGTCGGTGTCGACGGTGACCGTGTAGTCGCCCAGCGGCAGGTTGTCGAACGAGTACTGGCCGCTCGAGCTGGTGGTGGTGGTCAGCTCGATCGCCGGGCCACTGGGTTGTGCCCACGTGAGGGTGACCGTGACACCGCCGAGGCCGACCTCGTCGCCGTTGACAGTGCCGTCGCCGTCGAGGTCGAGCCACACCGTGTCGCCGATGCGTCCCGGCCCGGCATAGCCGAAGTCCTGGTCGGTGTCGACGCCGGTGAGCGTGGTGGTCGACGTGTCGGGGGTGCCGACGCCGTCGTCGTCGCCCGTGGCCGTGAGACCGGGCGGCAGCGTGTCGGTGTCGACCGTGACGGTCCACTCGCCGTCGACGATATTGGTGAAGCTGTAGTTGCCGTTGGCGTCGGTCGTGGTCGTCAACGTCACACCGAACGGACCGGTGGCGGTGATGCCGATGTTCGCCAATCCGGGTTCACCCGGGTCCTGGGTGCCGTCCCCGTCGAGGTCGAACCAGACGGTGTCGCCGAGCAGGCTCGGCGAGCGGTACCCGAAGTCCTGATCGAGATCGTCCGGGGCACCCGGCGTCAGTTCGGTGTTCGATGTGGAGTCGCCGACACCGACCGTGTCGGGATCGCCGGTGTTGTCGAGCGCGGTGATCGACCCGAGCACGGTGACGTCGTACTCGCCGTACGGCAGGTTCTCGAGGAGATAGTCACCGCTCGTGCCGGTCGTCACCACGAACGTCGAGTCGTCATCGGTGCCGAGCAGCCCATCGGGCCCGTAGTGCACGACCTGCACGTCGACACCGGACAGACCGGGCTCGCCGTTCTGCGTGCCGTCGCCGTCCTGGTCGAGCCAGATCGTGTCGCCGATCGAACCATTGCCGGCGTAGCCGAAGTCCTGGTCCTCGTCGTCCTCGCCGGCCCCGAGCGTCAAGCTCGCGGTGCTGTCGCTGCCACCGTCCGGGTCGGCGACGTTGACGTGGTCGGCGGGCAGGTCGTCGGTGTCGACGGTGACCACGTACTCGCCGGCGGGCAGATCGTCGACGACGTACTCGCCGTTGCTGTCGGTGGTAGTGGTGTAGACGATGTCGTCGCCGCCACCGACCACATCGTCCGGGCCGAGCCACGTCACCGTGATGTCGACACCCGGAAGGCCGCCTTCACCGGCGTTCTGGGTGCCGTCGAGGTTCTGGTCGAGGAACACCTGGTCACCGATCGAGCCGGTGCCGGTGTAGCCGAAGTCGACATCGACTCGGTCTTGGTCCTCGCCGAGGTTGCCCTGCCAGAACCCGTTGGGGCTCCCGATGCCGCCGTCGAGGTCGTAGCTGGGGGCGAGGCCCGGCAGGAGGTCGGGGTCGGTCTCGTCGACGTCGACGGTGTAGACACCGCCGGGCAGGTCTTCGACCAGGTAGTTGCCGAAACCGTCGGTCTCCGTGACGAACACTTCGTCGTCGCCACCGCCGACGATCCCGTTGGCACCGAGGTAGGTCACGGTCACCGTGATGTCCTCGAGCCGCGGCTCGCCGGGGTCGATGGTCCCGTCGCCGTCGACGTCGAACCAGACGGTGTCGCCGATGCTCGCCAGGTCGAGTTCGATCTCGACCGTGTCGTCGTCGACGTCGTCGTAGTCACGGAACGTACGACCCGGTTCGGCGGCGTCACGATCGGCCTTCGGCGCGGCGAAGTAGCTGGGGATGTCGGCGGTGTTGACCTGTTCGGCTCCGGCGACGTTCTCGTCGGAGGAATCGAAGTCGGTCGGCACGACCAGTTCGTAGGAGATCGTGACCGAGTCGCCGGTCGCGATCGGGCCGGCGATCGTCCATTCGAAACCGCCGTCGGGGTCGCTGTCGGAGTTGACGACGCCGGCCGCGGCGGTCGTGTCGGTGAACGCCCAGGTGTCGTCGCTCGGCACGTCGGTGACGACCACGTCGTACGCCGGCGCGTTGCCGTCGTTGGTGACCGTGATCGTGTACTCGAGCGTGTCGCCCGCGACGGCGCGCCGGGTATCGGTGTCGCCGACCTGACCGGCCACGTCTTTGTCGATCGTGAGCGACGGCTCGACCGTGGCGACGTCGTCGCCGGCGGTCGGGGTGAGCGTGTCGAACGAACCGGGTGTCGGCACGGTGCCGGGCGTGCCGGCGATCTCGTCGTCCGCGTTCCAGCCGACCACCGCGCCGTTGGTGAGCGTGGCACCGGAGTCGGCCGCCGCCACATCGGACACGAAGGTCTCGTACACGAGGGTGATCACCCGGTCGGCGGTCGCCGGCGTGGTGAGGTCGCCGAGGAAGAAGGCGATGTCGCCGCCGTCGACGAACGGCGCGTCGGGCACCACGTCGACGTCGGCGAAGGTGATGTCGGGTGTGCAGGAGCCGCCCTGGTCACAGTCGACCGAGACGAGCGAATCGAACGTGAGGCCGGGCGGCAGTGCGTCGACGATGGTGGTGTCGTAGGCGACCAGGTCGGCAGGGATGGTCGCGACGAGCGTGTACGTGACGGTCTCGCCGACCGTGGCGGTGCCCGGGTCGGCCGTCTTGGTGAGCACCAGCGGCCGCGACGAGAGCGTGTCGAACGCGTCGTCGACGTAGCCGGATCCCGTGCCCCCGTTCGGCGAGGACGAGGTGCGCTCCCCGCCGTCGGCCCCGGCGATCGACGTGGTCGTCGCGACCACGTCATTGCGAATGGTGGAGCCGGCGACGACCGGGTCGACGACCGTGACGGCGTAGTCGAACTCGACGGCGTCGCCGGGGGCGATCGACGTGACCGTCCAGGTGATCGTCCGGTCGTCTTCGTCCCACGTGCCTCCGTCCGGGCCGACCGTTCCACCGTCGCCGACCGGGGAGCCGGACGGGCCGTCGAGCACCGTGACCTCGTCCGGCACGGTGTCGATGACGACGACGTCGTGGGCGACGGACACCGAGGCCGGGTCGTCGTCGTTCTCGACCTGCACGGTGTACAGGAGTTCCTGGCCGGAGGTGACGGTTCCGTCGACGTCGTCGTCGGTCTTGGTCACCTCGATGTTCGGCTCCACGATGCGCGTGTTGACCCCGTCCGACGCGGAGCGACTCGTGCCGCTCGCGTTCTCGTACGTGAGCGTCGCCGTGTTCCGTGTGTTGGTGTTGCGGGTGTTCGACGCGACGTCGGTGACGATGGCGTCGAACTCGACGACGAGCTGTTGGTCGGGACCGGCCGGAACCGCGTACGGGTCGTCGAAGTCGACGCGCCAGTTGTTGGCGCCGTCGTCGACGACGAGCGTCAGCTCGGGCGGCAACGCACCTCCGTCGAGCGTGGCGGTCACCGAACCGGCGACGAGATCCTGCTCGGTGGTGAGCTGGTCGTTGACGACCGCGGCGTAGTAGGTGAGGCCGGCGGGAAGGTCGACGACCACCGAGTAGGAGATCGTCTCGCCGATCGTCGCCTCGTTCGCCGCGGCGTTGTCCGCCTCGGTGATCGAGGTGGTGCGGGTCTTGTCCACCGTCGGAACCGCGGTGATGATCGACGACGTGTCGTCGGCCGGGTCGGTGTTGGGCGTGAGCGTGGGGTCGATGTTGTCGCCCGGCACGTACACGAACGGGTCGGGATTGTTGGTGTCTCCGGTGAAGGTGCGGACCCCGGCGGTGTTGACGAGCGTCTCCCCGGGGGCGATGCCGGGCGGCACCGTGACGAGGTACGTGAGGTCGACACTGCCGCTCGGGGCCAGGTCGATGTCGTCGTCGGTGTCCCACTGAATCCAGTCGTCGGCGATGTCGCAGGCGCCGCCGTCGCTGATCAGCGACACGTCGTCGCAGGTGATTCCGTCGGGCAGCACGTCGCGGACCGAGATGTCGTTCGCCGTGGCCGTGCCGGTGTTGGCGACGCGGACCCGGAACAGCACTTCGTCTTCGGCCTCGACCTCGATGCCGTCGGCGGGGGCGCCGGCCACGGGTGAACCGTTGAGTTCCATGATGCCCTTGTCGAGCGCCACGGCTGGTTCGGCCCACTCGGCCATCGCGGCGTCGCGGAGCTGGAAGACCTGATCACCGGTGTTGCGATAGGTCATCTTCATCAGGTTGTCGAGGATGTCGCCGGGTGCCGCGGCGAGCGGATCGACGACGACCGTCTGGACCACGACCTGGAAGACCCCGCCCGGGTCGACCTCGGCGATGTCCCATTCCAGCACCGGGCTGTCGTCGGTGAATCCGATGTCACCGGCCGGCACGGTGTTGGCGGTGCCGAGGGTCCAGCCGCCGCCCGCCGCCGACGTGTCGAGTTCGAACCCGGCGGGGAGGAAGTCGCGGATCTCGGAGTCGAGCGTGGTGAGACCCGCCGGGTACGAGGTCGTCAGCCGGAAGCAGACCCGATCGCCGGGCCGGTACGGGCCGGCCTGGCCGGGTACGAAGGTGACGCCCGTGCCGGTGCCGCACGTGAGCGACGCCGCCGGCTCGCTGACCTCCTTGAGGATGGTGAGGCCGGTGGAACCGGACTCGGCGGAGGAGACGTCACCGAGCGGGAACACGGTCGACGAACCGTCGTTGTCGGTCATCGTGGTGACGTCCGCGCTGACGTCGGTCGTGTTGACGAACGAGTCGCGGGCGGCGACGGGAGTGCCGTCGCCACCGCCCCCGGTGCGGTAGGTGGTGCGGACCACGGTGTTGATCGTGATCGTCAGGTCGGCGCTCGGGTCCGCCTCGGCAGGGAACACCCATGTCAAGGTCAGCGTGCCGTCACCGTTGAGGATCGGGCCGGTCGTGGGGGCCGGGGTTGCGCCCACATAGTCGACGGCGGTCGGCAGGGTGTCGGTCACGGTGATGGGGCCGGTCGCCAGGGCGTATTCACTGGTCGCCACATCGAGCGTGTAGTCGACGGCGTCGCCCTGCACGAACGTGCTGTCGCTCACGCCCTTGACGATCCGGAGGTCTTCGGCGACGAACACGTCACGATCGTCGTCGGTCCAGCCGGTGCCGTCGTAGGTGCCCTGGGCGACCGCATAGTTGGCGAGCTCCCCTTCGTCCTCCGAGGTGAGCGGACCGGTGTTGTTGTCGAGATTGGCGGTCGGGAGGGCAGGCCCCGGGAACACGTTCTCGCGGAGCGGGATGGCAGCGACGTAGTCGATCTGGAACGATCCACCAGCGGCGAGATCGGCAGAACCGCGAACGGGGGCGATCTCGTCGGCTTCCCATTCGACCCGGGTGTACACGCCGGACGGCATCGGTCCCGTACCGTCGGGGTCGAGGTCGACGGTGGTGACCGACGACGGTGCCACGCACGGACCGTTGGGCAGGGCGGGACCGGGGTCGTCGTCGATGCGACCGGCACCGGGGTATTCCTCGGTGCCTGGGGTCGAGTTGTCGACACCGCCGCATCCGAGGAACTCGAGCTGGGCCGGGAGGTAGTCGACGACGTTGAACCCGGTGGTCGGACCGGTCGGGTTGTTGTCGACGGTCAACGTGTAGACGACCTGATGGTCGTGCACGCCGCGGAGGAACTCATCCTCTGGGCTGGCCTCGTCCTTGGTGATCGTGAACGGCACGAGTTCGGTCGTGGACGAACCGGCGTCGGAACCGGTGTACGACGAGACGATCGGGTCGCCGTCGCCGTCGACACGCGGCTCGAATCGAGCGTTGCTGTTGGCGTACGCCGACGCGTCGTTGCCGACGGTGCTGCCGGCGACGTAGGCGCCCGAGGTCGCCACCCGATAGTCGACGGTCACGGTCGTGCCATCGAGGATGTCGGCGATGTTGCTCCAAACGAGCACGGTGGTGCCGTCGCCCTGCGGGATCTGCGTCGGCGCGGGCTGACTGGACCCGGGCACGTACGACACGCCGGCGGGGAGCACATCGCGCACGAGCAGGTTGTATCCGTCGTCGCCGCTGGCGTTGCTGATGGTGATCGTCACCGGGATCTCGGCGCCGACGAGCACGCTCCCGGGCAACGTCGAGGCGACATCGATGTCGGGCGTGCCGGCCGCGCTGACCGGGTGGTGAGTGGAGGGGACGACGATCGCGGCGGAGCAGACGAGAACGAATGCGAGCGCGCGACGAAGACTGACGGACATGGGTGGCTCCGATGACGGCGAACGTGGCGAACTTGACGTAGATGTTAAGGACTTTGCATTACCTTAACAACCGACGTGGACGAATGTTGCCATTGGCAATGTCTCGACACCCACAGAATAACGTCGATTCGGTGCCGCATCGACCATACGTCGGCGCAGCCCGCCAACGACGCGTCGGAGTCAGTCACCAAGCCGATCGACGAAGTCGATCACAGCGGCGTTGAACACGTCGTTCTTGTCGCCGGCGACCATGTGGCCCGCATCGGCAACATCGACGACCTCGGCGTGCGGCACGAGTTCACGCAGCTCCCGCACGCTCTCGTCGCTCACGATGTCGCTCATCCGGCCGCGCACCAGCATCGTCGGCACCGTGATCCGACGTGCAGCGGCGCACATCCGGTCGTGGTGCACCAGGCCGCTCTGGCCGTCGACGCCCTCGTTGTTGCCGATCCAGCGCGGGTCCCAGTGCCAGTACCAGCGGCCGTCACCGCGGCGGCGCAGGTTCTTCTGCAACCCGGACAGGTCGCTCGGCCGGGGGCGGTGCGGGATGAACGCCGACACCGAGTCGGCCGCGTCCTCCAACGTGTCGAACCCGCGCATCCCGGCCCGCATGAACGCCTGGATCTTCTTCCGGCCGTCGACCTCGACGCGCGGCGCGACGTCGACGAGCACGAGCGCGGTGGCCACCGGCGTCTCCGCTTCCCCCACCGCCACGAGCGAGGCTAGACCTCCCAACGAGGCCCCGACCAGCGCCGGCGGCCTCCCGAGGCTCGACGCGAGGGCGTGGACGTCGTCGGCGAACTGCGTCATGCCGTAGACGCCGTCAGGAGACCAGTCGCTGTGTCCGTGGCCGCGCAGATCGATCGAGATCGCGAACCGTCCGGCTGCAGCGAACGCGGCCGCGGCCCCACCCCAGGCGTGCCGGGTCTGGCCACCGCCGTGCAACAACACGACCGGCGGATCGGCCTCGTCGCCGTACAGGTCGGCCGCCAAGGACAGGCCGGAACCGGGGAGCTTGACCGTTCTGGGCTCGATCGAGGTCATGAACGGGACCCTACGACCGGATATTCGCTCCACACGAGACCTGCGGCGTGATAGCGAGGAGTGGAACCCCCGGCAGTACTGACGACCAGGACAGTGAGACAAGGGAGGTCACCATGCACCCGAGCAGGACCATGATCGGGGTTGCCATCATCTCGGCATTGCTCGTGTCGTGCGGAGGCGACGACACATCCGTCGACCCGGAGGCACCGAGCGCCGAGATCGATGAAGATCGAACGGCACCCGACGACGCGCCGAACACCGATGCCGGGACGGACGACACCGAACCCACGGCCGCCGACGACGACGCCAACGAACCCGTCGGGAGCGACGCCGACCAGAGCGACCAGGACGACCAGAGCGACCAGGACGAACGAGACGACAACGGCGGTGACCGGACGGTCGACGCGAGCGGCATCGACTGGGCGACCGTCGACCTCACGACTATCGACTGGGCGAACATCGACCTCGACGACGTCGACTTCGCCGCGATCGAAAGCAACCCGACAGCCGACCAGGTCTCCGACGCCGACCTCGCCATCATCCAGGAGCGCATGGCTGCGCAGTTCGGGTCTGGCGCCGCCACGTTGACGATCGGCGGCAACACCTGGAAACTCGAGGGCTTCCAGTGTGCGTTCGAGAGTTCGGGGGTGCTGAACGACGGGCGGACCCTCGGAACGAACCTGATCGGCGAGATCGACGGCACCCGCGTGCAGTTGCAGATCGACGTGGAGTCGGACGGAACGGCTCAGTTCACGTTGGACGACATCGATGACTTCGAGAACCCGTCGATCTCGTATCTCGAAACCACGGACATCGATGTCACGATCGATGGCAACACCGTGCGGGCCCAGGGCGACGTCACCGACGAAGCCTCCGGCAGCTTCGATGTGGTCCCGATGACGTTCGAGGGCGAGTGCGGGCCGGGCAGCCTCCGCTGATCGTGCCCGAGCCGGGCCGGCTCGGCTCGACCCGTCAGTTCGAGCGGCGGTGCACGCTCACCGCGTAGTCGCCGCCGTCGGCCCACGGGGCGCCGTCCCACGTGGCGAACCGTTCGACCAGTGCGAGCCCGGCCGCAGCGCAGTCGGCGTCGTACCGGGCCAGGCCGTACCCACGGCCCAACTGGAAGCCGGCGATCAGCACCCCTTCGGACGCGAGATGACCGGCGAGGTTGGCGACCACGGCGGTCTCGGTGCCGGGAGCGACGAAGATCATCACGTTGCCGGCCATGACGACCGCGTCGAACTCCCGGCCGAGCGCCACGGTCTCGACGCTGCCGTCGACCCACGTGAGCGACGGCGCCTTCGCGCGCGCCTCGGTCAGCATCGCTGCGTCGAGGTCGACCCCGACGACGTCGACGCCCCGCTCGGCCAACTCGATCGCGACCCGGCCCGTGCCGCATCCGGCGTCGAGCACCGTCTCCGGTTCGTACCGGCAGACGAAGTCGGCCTCGCCGTGCACCGACTGTCCTGCGGCGGCCAGGCGCTTCCATCGCGCGTCGTAATCGGCGCCCCGCTGAACCGTCGGCTCGGCGTTCCAGCGCGAGGCAGCGTCGCTCACAGGTAGTCGGGGATGACCGCGGCCACGTCTTCCGGCGTGGTCGGAGGTGCGAACCGTCGCACGACGTTGCCCGATCTGTCGACGAGGAACTTCTCGAAGTTCCAGGTGATGTCGGGGCTGTCGCCGTCGCCCGGCTGCTCGGACTTCAGGATCCGGTACAGCTCGGCTGCACCGTCACCGTTGACGTCGATCTT
>CAXAWD010000001.1:0-26454 GCA_963972325.1 uncultured Acidimicrobiaceae bacterium | reverse complement strand
AGCGGTGCGGTCATGGCAGCGGTCCTGGGTGGCGGCGAGTTGCCCGAGGTGCCGTACACCTTGTCCGACATGGCCGCCGATGCGGTCGGGCTGCTCGACGTGCTCGGCGTCGATCGCGCACACGTTGCCGGCGCCTCGATGGGCGGCATGATCGTGCAGACCCTGGCCATCGAGCATCCGGAACGACTGCTGAGCGTGACGTCCATCATGTCCACGATCGGCGATCAGCAGTACGGACAGGCAGCGCCCGAGGCGCTGACGGTGCTGCTGTCGCCGCCCCCATCGACCCGTGAGGAGAACATCGCCCGGTCCGCCGACACGGCGGCGTGGTCGTCGAAGCGGTACTTCGACCCGGCCCGAGCCGCCGATGTCGCCGCCAGGAGCTTCGACCGCTCGTTCTACCCCGAAGGCGCCGGTCGCCAGCTGGCAGCGATCTTCGCAAGCGGTGATCGCACCGACGCGCTGCGGAACGTGACCACACCGATGCTCGTGATCCATGGCCTCGACGACCGGTTGATCGACCCGTCCGGTGGCCGCCGCACCGCCGAGTTGGTGCCGGGCGCACACCTCCTCGAGGTCGCCGACATGGGGCACGACCTCCCCGAGCCGCTGTGGCCACTGATCGTCGGCGCCATCGTCGGTTTCGGTGACGTCGCCGCCGCCACCGTCGAGCTCGAGGTGTCGGCGTGAGCGGGCCGCTGACCGGGTACCGAGTCATCGAGATCGCCGGGATCGGCCCCGGGCCCTTCGCCGCGATGCTGCTCGCCGACATGGGGGCCGAGGTCATCCGAGTCGAACGCGCCGGAGCGGTGCGCGGCCCTGCGCCCGACTCGCCGCACCCCGACATCCTCCGACGCGGTCGCCGCAACATCGCGATCGATCTGAAGCACCCTGACGGTGTCGCCACGCTGCTCGACCTGGTCGAGCAGGCCGACGCGTTGATCGAGGGGTTCCGGCCGGGCGTCATGGAGCGACTCGGTGTGGGCCCTGACGTCTGCCTCGAGCACAACCCGAAGCTCGTGTTCGGCCGCATGACCGGGTGGGGGCAGGACGGGCCGTATGCGTCATCCGCCGGCCACGACATCAATTACATCGCGCTCGCGGGTGCGCTGGCCCACTTCGGCCGGGCCGGCCAGCCCCCGACCCCGCCGATGAACATGGTCGGCGACTTCGGCGGCGGTGGCATGTTCCTCGCCTTCGGCGTGGTGTGTGCTCTGCTGGAAGCGAGCCGCAGCGGTGAGGGGCAGGTCGTCGACACGGCGATGGTCGACGGCACGGCGACGTTGATGACCATGTTCTGGACGATGAGTCAGACCGGGCTGCACGACGCGTCGCAGCGCGGTGTGAACCTGCTGGACACCGGCGCTCACTTCTACGACGTGTACGAGTGCGCCGACGGCGAGTACGTCTCGATCGGGTCGATCGAGCCGCAGTTCTACGCCGAACTGATGCGGCTGACCGGGCTCTCGGACGACCCCGAGTTCGCCGAGCAGATGGATCGCTCGCAGTGGCCGGCGCTCAAGGGGCGGCTCGCAGCGGTGTTTCGGGAGAAGACCCGCGACGAATGGTGCGAGATCATGGAACACACCGATGTGTGCTTCGCCCCGGTGCTCCGCATGGACGAGGCGGCAAGACATCCGCACAACGTGGCGCGTGGCACGTTCGTGGAACTCGACGGGATGACCCAGCCGGCGCCCGCGCCGCGCTTCAGCCGGACGAATGCGACGATCGACCGCCCGCCGGCCCACGACGGCCAGCACACCCGCGAGGTGCTCGCCGACTGGGGTGTGTCCGCCGACCGGATCGACGCACTGACCGAGTCGGGCGCCGTCAAACAAGCGGACTGAACACAGCGTGGTCGCCTGCGCCGCGTCGACGGTTCGTCAGCCACGGTTTCATCCTCGACGGTTGATCAGGGTGGGGCCGGCGCCGACCGTGCGGAGATCGATCGCGGCCTGGTGACCGGTGACGGCATCTGTCCGACAGACTGTGGCGCTGTATGACCGCTCGACCAGGTTCCTCCCGTACGTCACGGTGTGCCGTGTTCTTCCACGCTCATCCCGATGACGAGGCGATCGCCACCGGAGGCACCATGGCCCGGGCCCACGCCGAGGGTCATCGTGTCGTTCTGGTCGTGGCGACGGACGGTGCTCACGGCGAGGTGCCGGACGACTTGGCGCCGGGGGAGACGCTGGCCGACCGGCGACGAACCGAGACGGCCGGTTCCGCCGCGGCGCTCGGCATCGACCGGGTCGAGTTCCTCGGCTACCGCGACTCCGGCATGACCGGCTGGGACGGCAACGACGACCCCGACTCGTTCTGGCGTGCCGAACTCGACGCTGCGGCCGAGCGGCTCGCCGACGTGCTCCGGGATGAGGGGGCCGATCTCGTCACGATCTACGACTGGCACGGCGGGTACGGACACCCCGATCACATCCAGGTGCACCGCGTCGGTAAGCGGGCCGCCGAACTGGTCGCCGAGGAGCTTCCGAACCTGCGGGTACTCGAGAGCACGATGAACCGTGACGAGATGCTCCGCGGTCTCGAGATGGCCAGGCAGATGGGTACCGATTTCGGTCCGGAGACCGACGACGGTGAGATGTTCGACCCGAGCGGGCCGATGGACGACGGCAACCCGATGGGCAGCGCCGAGGCCGAGATCACGCTCTGCGTCGACGTGACCGGGTTCGTCGGCCACAAGCGAGCGGCCCTGGAAGCGCATCGGAGCCAGGTCACCGACCAGAGCTTCTTCCTCCAGATGCCCGAGGAGATGTTCGCGCAGGCGTTCGGCCGGGAGTGGTACATCGAACACGATAGCGAACCACACGGCCAAGCGCCGCGCATCGGCTGGCTGTTCGAGTGAAGGCTGTCCGAGTGATGGCAGTTCGATGACGTGCGATGCGTGCGATTCGTGATCAGGTCCACCACAATGTCGACCAGGATGTCCGACCTGCTCTCGTCCCCCCGCACGCGCATCGCCGCACTCGTCATGTGTTCGTCGCTGCTCGTCGCCGCGTGCAGCGCCGGCGACGACGCCTCGAGCACGTCGACGCTCCCGATCCCGACCTTCGACGTGACCACCACGGCGCCACCGTCCACGACGCCGCCCAGCACGACCGCGCCGTCGACCGATCCGGCCGACGACACCACGCCACCGACCGTCGCCGACACCACCACCACGACGACCGTTCCACCCACCACCACGACCGAACCGGTCGCCGTGCAAGAACTCATCCTGCGAGGCGACGGCATCGGCTCGGCCCGGTTCGGTGCGGCGCCCGAGGGAGTCATCGAGTACGTCACGTCGATCCTCGGGGGCAACACCGCCGACACCGGCTGGGTCGACCCACTCACGTTCGCGGTGTGCGACGGCACGGTGGCCCGCCGGGTCGACTGGGGCGTGCTGTCACTGCTGTTCAGCGACCTGTCCGACGTGGCCGACGGCCGCCGCCACTTCATGGGCTACGAGTACGGTCGAGACGGCCAGGTCGGCGACGAGCCCATCGGGCTGCGCACCGCCGGCGGCACCACGCTCGGCAGCCGGGTGGTCGACCTGCTCGCCGACTTCCCCGACGCCTCGGTCAACCCCGGCGAATCCGACATCGACATCCCCGACAACTTCTACGTCAGCGACCACTTCTACGGCCTGCTGACCGGGACCGACCCCCAAGACGTCGTCACCGTCATCTTCGGCGGCTACGGCTGCGGCGCCTGAACCGCGTTCGATGAGTGGCCTCCACGACGCCCACGAGATCAACGCCTGGTTGCTGATCGGGCTCAACGCCGCCGCGGGCGCCTGGTGCCTCGCCGCCTACCAGTTCGACACCCTTCGCGGTCGGGCCGTGTGGATCTTCGTGACGATCGCTCAGCTCACGGCGTTCTCCCAGGCGGTGCTCGGCGCACTCCTGGCCAACCGTGACGGCATCGAACTCGACGACATGCATGCGCTGTACGGCTTCTCGGCGATCATCGCCGTGGCGATCATGTACAGCTACCGCACGAGTCCGTTCCTGAAGGGCAAGGAACTCCTGCTCTACGGGTTCGGCAGCCTGTTCGTGATGGGCCTCGGACTCCGGAACCTCGTGCTCTGACCGCGACGCCTCACGGCGTCGCGGTCGAGCCGAGATGTGAGTCCGCGACCGCTCAGTCCAGTTGCGCTTCGAGCGTGTCGACGGCGATCTGCAACTGCGCCGGGAGCTTGTCGCCGAACTGGGCGTAGTGCTCGCGGATCTGCGGGATCGCTGCCCGCCAACCGTCACGGTCGACCGCGAGCAGCGTGTCGAGGTCGGCGTCGTCGACGTCGAGCCCGTCGACGTCGATCGCACCCTTCGTCGGCAGCCGGCCGATCGGTGTGTCGACCACTTCGCTGCCACCGTCGACGCGCTCGAAGATCCACTTGAGCACGCGGCTGTTCTCGCCGAAACCGGGCCAGAGGAACCGGCCGTCGTCGTCACGACGGAACCAGTTGACGAAGAAGATCTTCGGCAGGTTGCCCGGGTCGGTCGCCTTGCCGATGGTGAGCCAGTGGGCGAAGTAGTCCGCGTAGTGGTAGCCGCAGAACGGCAGCATCGCCATCGGGTCGAACCGGAGTTCACCGCGGGTGCCCTCGGCAGCCGCCGTCTTCTCGGAGGCCATGATCGAACCGAGGAACACGCCGTGTTCCCAGTCGAACGCCTCGGTCACCAACGGAACGGTGGTGCGGCGGCGTCCGCCGAACAGGATCGCCGAGATCGGCACACCCTTCGGGTCCTCCCACTCGTCGGCGATCGACGGGCACTGCGAGGCGGGTGCGGTGAAACGGGCGTTGGGGTGAGCGGCCGGGCCATCGGACTCGGGTGTCCAGGGATTGCCGAGCCAGTCGGTGGCATGGGCCGGGGGAGTGTCGGTCATCTCCTCCCACCACACGTCGCCGTCGTCGGTGAGCGCAGTGTTGGTGTAGATGCAGTTCGCGTTGAGCGTCTCCATCGCGTTGTGGTTCGTCTGGTGCGACGTGCCGGGGGCGACGCCGAAGAAACCTGCCTCCGGGTTGATCGCATAGAGCCGGCCGTCGTCACCGAACTTCATCCAGCAGATGTCGTCGCCGACCGTTTCGGCTTTCCAACCGGGGATCGTCGGGATGAGCATCGCCAGGTTGGTCTTGCCGCATGCCGACGGGAACGCGGCGGCGATTTACTTCGATTCGCCCTCCGGGTTGGTGAGCTTGAGGATCAGCATGTGCTCGGCGAGCCAGCCGTCGTCGCGGGCCATCACCGACGCGATACGCAGCGCGAAGCACTTCTTGCCGAGCAGTGCGTTGCCGCCGTAGCCGGAGCCGTACGACATGATCTCGCGGGTCTCGGGGAAGTGGACGATGTACTTGTTGTCGGCGTCGCACGGCCAGGGGACGTCCTGCTCGCCCTCGGCGAGGGGAGCGCCGACCGAGTGGATGCAGCGCACCCACTCGCCGTCGCCGAGCACGTCGAGCGCGCCCTGCCCCATGCGGGTCATGATCCGCATGTTGGTGGCGACGTAGGCGGAGTCGGTGAGCTGCACGCCGATGTGGGCGATCGGGGAGCCGAGCGGGCCCATCGAGAACGGCACGACGTACATCGTGCGGCCCTTCATCGCCCCGGTGTAGAGGCCGTTGAGCTCGGCGCGCATCTCGTCCGGTTCACGCCAGTTGTTGTTGGGGCCGGCCTCGTCCTCGGTCGCCGAACAGATGAAGGTGCGGCTCTCGACGCGGGCGACGTCGCCCGGATCGGAGTGTGCCCAGTAGCTGTTGGGGCGCTTGGCCTCGTCGAGCTTCGTGAACGTGCCGGACGCGACCAACTCGGCGGCGAACTGGTCGTACTCCTCGGCGCTGCCGTCGCACCAGTGGACGGCGTCGGGTTGGAGCACCTCGGCCCATTCGTCCACCCACTGCTTCAAGCGCTGATTCGTCGTCGTACCGGCCATGGAGGCCCTCCCTCGTCGGTTGGCGTTGTGGCCAGTGTGACAAATCGAGTGGGTCGAGGCCCACCCCAATCCGGGCCCCCGGGGAGACTTTGTGCAGATGTGAACATCTGAAAAACAGATGGCCGGCTGGTGAACTAACGGCGGAAGCGTTTGCAGCCGGCGCTCCGTAGCCGACTGCGGTGCCCTGGGACACGTCCGGACGACGCCGGCACCATCACGAGGTTCTCGAACCGACGCGCCTTCGCCGGCCGATCGAGCGCCACGGGCTCGACCGGGCGGTTCGGGTCCGAGGGGTTCGTCGGGCGGATGGCTGTGTCGGCGGACGGTGCCGACCGGGTGTGGGTCGGATGCCGTTCCGGCCGGTTCGACGAGGTCGGTCGGAACGGGCGACGGTCTCGGAGGGCCGGCGTCCTCGGCACGATTCGGGCCGGACAGGTCTCGACAGCGCTGGTGTCGGGGCCGAGGGGTTGGGTCGGACGGTTCCGACCGAGCGGATTCGCCCCGGGTGGTCTCCGCCGGGCAGCTTCGGTCTTGTCGAGGTTCCGGGAGGTTCGACGAGTTGGCCGGACCGGACGGTGACCGACGCCGTACCGGGATCGACGCGGTGGCTGGACGTCAGCGGCGCCGGTCCGAACGGGGACGGAGGCCCGGCGGGTTGCCGACGGTATTCGGTGGACGGCGAACTTCGGTGTGATGGGCCGAGCTTCGGCCGACGAACACGTGATCCGCCGGGGCGGAACGGGTCAGTTGGTGCCGGGGGTACCCATGTCGATCTCGGAGCCGAGGCGCAGGTGGGTGGCCTGGCCGGCATCGTCGAGATCGAACACGACGCGTTGGCCCTGACGGACCATGCGGAACAGTGAGCCCTCGAGCGCATCGGGGGCGAGGTCGTAGTCGGCGAGATCGGTGTCGCACATGATGACACCGAGACCCGAATCCGGGTCGTACGCCTTGACCACGCCTTGCATCAGCCCGCCTTGACGATCTTGCCGGCCTTGATGCAGCTGGTGCAGACGTTCACACGCTTGGGGGAACCCTTGACCAGCGCACGGACACGCTGGATGTTCGGGTTCCAGCGACGCTTGGTCCGACGGTGCGAGTGCGACACCGACATGCCCCACGAGGGGCCCTTGCCACACACTTCACAAACCGATGCCATCTGATTCTCCTGAAAGACGATCGTGGACGTAGCCCGTCCACACAGCCATGAAATGCTAACAGCGAAAGTCCCCACACCAACCGGCCATGTGCCGAGTTGTGTCGCGAGTTGTGCCTGGCACAACTCGCGATGGGTGGCGCTGGATCAGTCGTTGTAGCGACGGAACTTGGTGGACTTACCTCGGATCGTGGAGCCGTTCATGACACCGATCACACGCTCGGCATCCTTCTCGGGGACGCCGACGACGCTGTAGTGGTCGGCGATCCGGATCGGGCCGATCTCGCGGCCCTCGAGGCCCGACTCGTTGGCGATCGCACCGACCAGGTCGCCCGGGCGCATGCCGGCCGACCGGCCCATCGCCACGTAGATGTAGCCCGTGGGGTGTGCGTTGTCGCGGCCGCGCTCGTCGAACGAGCCCTTCTCGCCCTTACCTCGATGCGGCTTCTTGTCACGATCGCGGTGGCGGCCCTTGTCGCGCTTGGCGTCCTTGCGGTCGAAGCGGCGGGCGTCGGGGATCTCGAGGTCGTCGTCGTCGGCCGCGCTGTCGTGGGCGAGTTTGATCGCTGCGAGGGCGATCGCGCGCAGATCGTGCTCGCCGGCCAGTTCGTCGACGATCGAGCCGAGTTCTTCGAGGTCGTCGGCCTCCAGCGCTTCTCTGATCGAATCGGTGGTGGCCGCCATCCGACGTGCACGCAGGTCGGCGACGGTGGGCACCGTCTCGATGCTGATCTGCTGCTTGGTCAGGCGCTCGATGTTGCCGAGCAGGCGCTGCTCGCGCGGCTCGGCGAGGGTGATCGCCACGCCCTCGCGACCGGCCCGGCCCACGCGACCGATTCGGTGGACGTAGCTCTCCGGTGCGGACGGGACGTCGTAGTTCACGACGTGGGTCAGCGTGTCGACGTCGAGGCCGCGGGCGGCCACGTCGGTGGCGATCAGGAGTTCGGCGGTGCCGTCACGCAGGCGACCCATCACTCGGTCGCGTTGCATCTGGTCCATGCCGCCGTGGAGCGCCTCGGCGCGATAGCCGCGGCCGTTCATGGTGACGGTGAGCGTGTCGACCTCGCCGCGGGTGCGGCAGAACACGATCGCCGCGGTCGGTGACTCGACGTCGAGGATGCGGCCGAGCGCAGCGGCCTTGTGGGCGCGCTGGACGACGTAGGCCCGCTGGCGGATCAGCGCCTTACCGGGCTTCGACTCTCCCTTGCCGATCTGGATGCGGGCCGGGCTGCGCTGGTAGCGCTTGGCGATCGCGTTGATCCGCGACGGCATCGTGGCGGAGAACAGCACCGTCTGGCGTTCTTCGGGGGTGGCGTCGAGGATCGTCTCGAGGTCGTCGGCGAAGCCCATGTCGAGCATCTCGTCGGCTTCGTCGAGCACGACGATGCGCACGTCGTCGAGGGGGAGGGAGCCGCGGCCGACGTGGTCGACCGCCCGGCCGGGGGTGGCGACGACGACGTCGACGCCTCGGTCGAGCTGTTGGAGCTGGCGGTAGATCGGTTGGCCGCCGTAGATCGGGACGACCTTGACGCCGAGGTGCTTGCCGTACTTGAAGATCGCCTCGCTGACCTGCATCGCCAGTTCGCGGGTGGGGACCAGCACGAGAGCGGTCGGCGCCGTGGAGCGGCCACGGTTGGATTCGAGGAGGTTGAGGATCGGGAGTGCGAAGGCGGCGGTCTTGCCGGTGCCGGTGGCAGCCTGGCCGAGGAGGTCGCCGCCGTCGAGCATCGGCGGGATCGCCGCGGCCTGAATCGGGGTCGGTTCTTCGTAGCCGAGTTCGTCGAGCGCCGCCAGGATCTCGGCCCGAAGTCCGAGGTCGGCGAACACCGGCCCATCGCTGGTGGTGGCCGCGCCAGCGGTGTCGTGCTCGACGCTCGTGTCGGCGTGCGGGGAGCTGCCGGCGTCGGCGCTGCTTCCGTCGGCTTCGTGTTGTTCGGCTCGGTCGGGGGTGTGGTGCTCGGGGGAGTGTTCCATCGTGCTCTCGTTCTGTACCGGTCCCGGAAAACGGGAACGCTCCACCCTACGGCCGAACCGTGGGCTCGCCGTCGGTTCGGCACGGTTCGGACTCGGTTCGGCATCGGTGCCCGTCTCCGAGCAGCCGGGCGGGGTGGTGTGACGACGGCTCGAAGAGCTCCAGCGCACCCGACACCGAGACGCCGATGATCCGGAATGGCAGCAACACGATCCAGGCCGCCGCGTCGACCAGCGCGGCCGGAGCGAGCGGCCCCGCGATCACGAGCTACCCGGCAGACCCCCGTGTCGGGGCCAGGGGAACCCGAGCGTCCGAACGCCGCGACTATGGTTGCGCGTGCGAAGTGGGGGTTGCAGTGGCGTTCAAGCGGGAACTACTCGAGCGGTGGGTGACGTCGGGGTTCCCCGGCGAGACGATGTGGCGTACACGATCTCGAACTTCGTCGGCGGCGCCGGGCCGACTCCGGGTTCGCATTCGTCGACCGGCGTCGACGGTGACGAGGAGCGGCGGCAGCTCCGGCACGATCTCGGCCTGACCGACGACGGCTGGGTCGATCAGTGGGAGATGAGTACGTTCATCGCGTTGACCCAGCAGCGACTGGTGATCGGCTCCCGATCGTCGGTCCGCAACCGCCCGAAGGACCTGATCGTCGAGGCGCCGAGGTCCGAGGTCACGGCCCACTGGTTCGACTCCACGGTCGGCCCCAGCTGGTTCCGCCACTGGGTCATCGAGTTCGGCGGTGGTCGGTGGCGCCAGGAACGCACCGGCCTGAAGGTGCTCGGCAAGACGACGAAGATCGCAGCCGCGACCGACGAGCTCGTCGCCGCTCTCGGCGACCGCGCCGTTCAACACTGACGGCGCGTCCAGGGAGGTGTGCATCGGGCACCCACGCTCGGAGGTGGCGCTCTGTGGGCGGGCTGATTGGGTCCGGCTGCGCTCGGCCGCGCGGGTCGGCGGTGCATCTCACAGGAGGTTGCGTTGTTCCGGCGTGGGTGTTCTTCGCGATCTCGAGGGTTTTCGCGATCTCGACGTCGGCGGGTCTGCGTTGCCGGCGGACGGGTGGTTTGGTGGTGTGCCGGGTGGGCGTTCGCGGCGGTCGGTGGATGCTCTGTTGGATGGGCGGGGCTGGTGGGTGTTGCGCGTGGTCGCGGTTGATCGATTCGGGCCGGCATCGGTGAGCCAGACGCTGCCGTCGGGGCGGAGCCAGGTGACGGCACGTGCAGCGTCGATCTCGAGGCTCCATCCGCCCTCGTGAACGAGGTGATGGTGCGTCTCGCACAGCGGCAGCAGATTCGCCAGGACCGTCTTGCCGCCCTTGGTCCACCAGGTGACGTGGTGGATGCGGCACGCGGTGAACGACACCGAGCAATGCGGGTGAGCGCACGTGGAGTACATCGCTTCGAGCATCCGGCGCTGTTGCCGACTCGCGGTGCGCTGATCGGCACACAACCGGTCGACGGTGCCGTCGGGCCGAACGACGACTGCCTGGACGATCGCCTCGCAGCAGAGTCGCTGCACCGTCGCCACGGGAAGAGCAGTGCCGTCGGCGGTTTCGGAGAGCGTGCCAGCGTGGCGACCGTGGCAGAGCGACCCGTGGTCGACGTGGGCGACGATCTCGGGGATCCGCCGATCGCCGGCCGTCGCGTCGACCGATGCGAGCACGGCGTCGACCTGGAGTTGGGCGAACGGCCGCTCGGCGTTGGCTGGATCGTGCCGCAACCGGGCGAGATGGTGGTCGATCACGTTCCAGAGCGACGCGTCGCGGATCGGGTCGAGCGACAGCATCGTGTTCTTCATGCCGGTGTCTCGGTCGGTCCACCGCTTCACACAGGCGGCAGCGCGTTGCCGGTCGAGCTCGTCGGCGTCGGAGGCGGGTCGGTGCTGGTTGCGGATCGCGTCGATGCGGCCCTTGACCGTTCGGTCGAACAGCGCCGGTGGCTGGTCGGTTGCGTCGGCGATCAGCTCGTCGGTGATCGCCGCCAGGTCGGAGCGCTCTTCGTCGGTGAGTGACTTCGTGTGATGCGCCAACGCATCGAGGTGGGCCCCGGTCACGGCGCCTGACGCCAGAGCATCTTCGAAGTCGGGCAGATCGCCACACACCCGATCGCGACCGTCGGTGTGCTTGGCGTCTGAGCCGGTGCACCGCCCCTCGTCGATCAACGTGTGGGCCGACGTCGTGTCGCCCGCGTCCGCGAGCTGCCGACCCCGACGGGCGATCTGCACCTTGGCGTGATCGACGAACGACTGCAGCCGAGCCACGGCCCGAGCTGCGTCGGAGAGCTCGGCATGGCCGGCGACCGACAGGTCGGTCTGAACCAGCGCCTCCACCGCCGTGCGCACCCCTGCGTCGTTCATGCCCCCATCATGATCGAGGGGTGTGACAGGGTTTCGAACAGACGTTCTGTTCTTGCTGCCGCCCCCCATGGCGGGGTCAGGCGACGAGGTTCATCGTCATCGGCGCCGGTTGTTCCTGAGGAACAGGCCGAGCCTCGGGCCTTCGTCACCCCAGCGCTTGGATATCGCGAGTCGCCGTCCTTGATCAGCCCAGATCAACACGTCGAACGCCGAACCACTGTCGCTGAGGAGGTTCATTCCTTCGTCCCGTGGGTCGACGTGGACGCGAGCGCCGAGCAGGTACAGCAGCACGGGGTTGACGTCGAGCGCTTCGGCGAATCGGGCGGTCGCGGGCAGACGGAGATCTCGGATCGAGAACCCGATGAGGAACGCGTTCGGTCGGTAGCGCGGCTCCTCGCCGCGACCGAAGCTCAGGTCGCCGGACAGGACGGCGAGCGAGGCAAACACCAGACCCAGCACCAAGCGTGCGACTGCCGCCCTGAGCCTCACGCGCGGATCCCGGACCGACCGACCGTTGCCATGTCGCTCATTCTGGCAGGCCGCCACAGGCGTACCGTGGGCCCGTCGTCACGTCAGCGGGCGTCGACGCCGGACCCAGCACCCACCCTCTGGGTGATCAGCGCCGCTCATAGCGAACGCACTGTCGGGTACGTGGTCGGTCCTGGCATTGCGGGGGCGTGCGGCGTGGTCCGCTGGCGGTGGCCGCCGTGCCGAAGACGGTCACGATCGAGGGGCCATCGACGAGGCCGGCGACGTTGGCGATCGTCGAGCGGTCGGCCGCGCCGACGTCGACTGTGACGCGGTACGTGATGTCGCTTCCGGATGCTCCGCGCACGTTCGGGGCGGCTCCGAGGGCGTCGTTCATGGCATCTTGCGTGGCCCCGTGCGGTATCGCCGCCCGACCTCAGGTGGTTCGGCTGACGATGTCTTCGATCGCCTTCGTCACGGCGGCGTTCTTCTGCTCGTCGAGCGCGTCGGGGTGCGGCGATGTGAACCGCCCGGCATCGTTGTCGAAGTACGCACCGTTCGCATCCGCGAACTCGTCGGAGAGCGCGGCCCGCACGAGGATGTCGGTGCCGATCCCGATGTCGTGCCCGGCGAATCCGTAGCCCTCTCGCACCATCTTCGTGGCGAGCAGCGAACCGGGGTTGACGGCGACGATCGCCGGCCGGACGTCTCCGCCCTCGTCGGCCAGGTGGCGCGACCACACCGTGAGCGCGAGCTTGCTCTGTGCGTAGGCGGCGCTGTCGAGGCGTCGTTCGCCACGCAGCGCAGCGAGGTCGACCGGGGCCTGGGCCGCGGACGACAGGTTCACGACCCGGCCCTCGGCGCCGAGCAGCGGCAGGAGCCGGCGGGTCAGGATGTACGGGGCGATCGAATTGACGGCGAAACGAACATCGAGTCCGTCGACGGTCACGGAGTCAGGCGCGCGGAGCACACCGGCGTTGTTGATCAGCACGTCGAGCTGACCGAGTCGGTCGTCGACGGCGTCGGCGAGCGCCGCGACCTCGGACAGGTGCGACAGGTCGGCGACGAACGTGTCGATGGGTCCGCTGCCGCCGGCCTGCCGAACGGCGGCTTCTGCGGCGGCCAGCTTCGACGGGTTGCGGCCGTGGAGGGCGACGTGGTGGCCGTCGGCCGCCAAGCGCTTCGCAGTGGCGAGACCGATGCCGTCGGTCGACCCGGTGACGAGGATGGTGGCGGGCATGTCGACCTCACGCCACCGTCGCGACGAGTTTGCCCATCGGGCCGCCGGTCTGGCCGATGGTGTGGAGCTCGTCGATCTGGGCCAGTGGACGGGTGTCGCCGATCACGACTCGGAGCGTGCCGGCCTCGAGCATGCGGGCGACCTCTTCGAGCGCAGCGTGGTCGCGTTCCACGAGCATCCAGGTGGCGGTCACGTCGGCCTCGTCGAGTAGTTCCTGCGACGGCAGATACTCGGGGGACGGGATCAGCACGAGCGTCCCGCCGCGCCGCAGCGACTTCAGCGAACGCACCGGATTGTCGCCGAGCCCGACGAGGTCGATCACAGCGTCCATCTCGGTGGCGATCTCCTCGAACCGTTCCGACTTGTAGTCGATCAGATGGTCGACGCCGAGCTCGCGCAGCGCGTCGTGGTTCTGTGCGGACGCGGTGCCCCACACCTCGGCGCCGCGCGTCTTGGCGATCTGGACGGCGAGGTGGCCGACGCCGCCGGACGCGGCGTGGATCAGCACCCGGTCGCCCTCGCCGAGGTGCAGGGTGTCGACGACGGCCTGCCATGCCGTCAGCACGGCGAGCGGCAGCGCTCCCGCCTCGATGTCGCTCACGCCGTCGGGGATCTTGGCGACTTCGCGCGAGCCGGCGACGACGTACGCGGCGTAGGCGTTGGCGCGCCCGGGGAATCGGGGCATGCCGAACACGCGGTCACCGACGGCGAAGCGCGTGACGCCGGCGCCGACCTCGACCACGGTGCCGGCGACGTCCCACCCGAGGATGTCGGGGTCGTGTTCGCCGACGGTTGCGTTCTGTCGAGTCTTCCAGTCGACGGGGTTGATCCCGGCCGCGGCGACCTCGATCAGCACCTCGGTCGGGCCGGGAGTCGGGCGCTCGACCGGTGCGAGTTCGAGCGTGCGCTCGGGGGTGGTGATCAGTGCGGTCATCGTGGTCATGGCAGATCTTTCTCGAGGGGGTTGTGTTCGATTGCTGTTTCGATCGTGATCCCCGTGGTATCCGAACGCAAGAAGGCACCTGAAAGGCTGGTAGGTACCCGATGGGAACCACCGAACAACAGCACGTCTGCGACGATGAGACCCATCTCGGCGACATCTACTCCGCCGAGTGCCCCTGCCGTGACATCCTCGATCTCGTCGCGTCGAAGTGGTCGACGCTGATCATCGGGAAGCTCGAGGACGAACCGCACCGCTTCGGCCAGCTCAAGCGGGCGGTGCCCGGCATCACCCAGAAGATGCTGACCCAGACCCTCCGCCGGCTCGAGCAGGACGGGCTCGTCCATCGTGAAGTTCATGCGCAGATGCGGCCGCCCCAGGTCGAGTACTCCTTGACCGATCTCGGGCGCAGCGTCACCACCCCGCTCGCTGCCATCCGCGACTGGTCCGAGCAACACCTTCCCGACGTCCGCGCGGCACGCCGCCGGTTCGAACAACTCCAAGAGGCCTGACCCCCTCCGGCCCCGGGCGCGACCGCCGGGGAATCGAACGCCGGGACCGTTGGTTGCGACGTGCGTGGACCAGACGACGAACGACACGAGCACCGGCGCGGTGTTGAGCCGCAACAAGCAGAACGTGGTGGCGTTCTACGACCTCATGTTCAACCGGAATCGACCGGCCGAGGCGATCGAGCGGTTCGCCGGAGCCGAGTACCGGCAGCACAACCCGCACGTCGGTGACGGCAAGCAGGCGTTCGTCGACTACTTCGAACGGATGGCCACCGAGTACCCGGGCAAGCGTGTCGAGTTCGAGCGCGTGCTCGCCGACGGCGAGTTCGTCGTGCTCCACTGCCACCAGATCTGGCCCGACGAGGAGTACGCCGGCATCGACATCTTCCGGCGCGACGGCGACGGCAAGATCGTCGAGCACTGGGACGCACTCCAGGTCATCCCGCCGACGTCGGCGAACGACAACGGCATGTTCTGACGACCGGCCCGACGCAGCAGTTTCACGGCCCGACGAAAACGATCGTGGCACACGGTCGCTCCGACGCCAGCATGGCGGCATGGAGCTGAGCGCGCTGATGGTCGAGGTGGAGGCGGCCTTCACGCGCACGTCCGCCGGGCTGTTGCGCTGGGACGACCCGCACCCGCCGCCCGACCGGATCGTGGCCGACGAGGAGTACGAGCGGGTCACGAACCCCGGGAAGTGGCGGATCGTCGGCGCCCGCGTCGACGCCTGGATCGACGTGCTGGTCGACCTCGGGCTCGCGACCGTCGAACACGGCGCCGACCTGCGCTGGGTCGAGTCGCCGACGTCGGCCTTCACTCGCGCCGACCTGGTCAGGCCGACCGCCGAGGGCGCCGTCCCGCTCGTCGTGTGCCGGAGCCGGATCGAGGACGTGCCCGACGCGGGCGTCACACTCGGCGTCGGCGACCCGGCAGTTCGGATCGCGTTCATCCCCGACTGCGGCTGCGACGCGTGCGACAGCGGCTCGCAGAACGAGATCGACCACCTGGACAAGTACATCCGCCCGGTCGTGACCGGTGAGTTCCGCCACCTCCGGCGCGGTCGGCAGTCGATCACCGTGCTGGAGGACGGTCGGATGCAGGGCTCCAACATCCGGCCGGCCGAGAGCAACGCTCGCCCCGACGGCATCGGTGGTGGCTGGTTTCGGTATCAGCCCACCAGCAGGCCAGTCGAGCCGTTCGTCGCGTCCACCCCTCGGCCACGGAAGCGGAGCCGCGATCGGATGGCGGAGATTCTGGCCGACCCGAGCGGCTGGGACGAGGTCAGCGGTGCCTCGTGGCTCACCGGGCCGCACGGTGACATGCGGCACTAGCCTGTTGTCCGTGCCAACACTGGAACGGCTGGATGTCCACGCGCTCCGGAACGTCATCACGACGTTCCGCGACACCGTGCGCGACCACGCGCCCGGCCTGAACAAGTTGAACGTCTACCCGGTGCCCGACGGCGACACCGGCACCAATATGGCGCGCACACTCGACGCCGTCGTCACCGAGATGGAGACGGCCGACCCCGACGACCTCCACGCCACGTGCGATGCGATCAGCCACGGCTCGCTCATGGGCGCCCGCGGCAACAGCGGCGTCATCCTCAGCCAGATCCTGCGCGGACTGGCCTCCACCCTCAAAGAGCAGGCCGAAGGCACGGGCCAGAAGTTCGCCGACGCGCTCACCGCGGCGTCCGCCGGCGCCTACCAGGCCGTGCTCAAGCCGATCGAGGGCACGATCCTCACCGTGGTGCGCGAGAGCGCCGAGGCGGCCAAGTCGGCATCGGCCGACGACGCCTCGCTGATCGACACCCTGCGCGCAGCACGAGCGGCCGGCAAGCTGGCGCTCGACAACACGCCGGAACTCCTGCCCGTCCTCAAGGACGCAGGCGTCGTCGATGCAGGCGGTGCCGGGTACCTGCTCTTCCTCGACTCCGCGCTGCACGTGGTCGATGGTGAGCCGTTGCCCGAACCCGACGAGGACGACGGCCCGTCCGCGGCACAGATCGAAGCGGTCGCCTCACGCAGCTCGGGCGTCGACGGCGAACTCGACGTCAGCGAGCAGCGCTACGAGGTCATGTACTTCATGGACCTGCTCGACGAGCGGATCGAGCAGTTCAAGGAGGGGTGGGGTGCGATCGGCGACTCGATCGTCGTCGTCGGTGGCGACGGCATCTGGAACTGCCACGTGCACACCAACGACATCGGTGCCGCGGTCGAGGTCGCGCTCGACCTCGACGGTCGGCCGAAGCAGATCCGGGTCACCGACCTCTTCGAAGAGGTCGCCGAAGAACACGCCCACCGCGAAGCGGCGATGGCCGGGGATCACGTTCCGACGCGGGCCGGTGCCGGTCTGCCGCGCGTCACCACCGCGGTCGTCGCCGTGTGCAGCGGCGAGGGACTGGTCGAACTGTTCGGCAGTCTGGGCGTGCAGGGCATCGTCGCCGGTGGGCAGACCCTCAACCCGTCCACGGCCGAGTTGCTCGACGTCGTCGAGACGGTCAACGCCGACCAGGTCGTGATCCTCCCGAACAACAAGAACATCATCCCCGTCGCGGAGCAGGTCGACGCGCTCACCTCCAAGCGCGTGCTCGTCGTGCCGACCCGCACGATGCCCGAGGCGCTCGCCGCGCTCGTCGTCTACGACCCGGAGGCGTCGGTCGACGACAACACCGCCGAGATGATCGAGGCCGCCGAATCGGTCGCCACCGGCGAGGTCACCCAGGCGGTGCGCGACTCGAACAGCGATGTGGGCCCGATCACCGTCGGCGACTGGATGGGGATCGTGAAGGGCGACGGCATCGTCGCGGTCGCCGACTCGGTCGAGGCCGCCTCACGTGCGCTGCTGGCGCAGTTGCTGGCGGGTGACGGCGAACTCCTCATGATGGTCACCGGCGCCGACGCCGACCCCGTCACCACCGCGTCGCTCCAGGCGTGGCTCTCCGACGAGCACGCCGACGTCCAGGTCGAGGTGCATACCGGCGGGCAGCCCCTCTATCCGTACCTGTTCGGCGTCGAGTAGAACCGGCAGCGTGAACGAACGCCAACCGATCACGTTCCGCGACTGGCAGAAGATCGACGTCGGCCGGCTCAAGGGTGTCGGCGAGAAGAAGCGGGCGTCGCTCGCAGCGGTCGGCATCGACACGGTCCTCGACCTGGTCACCACGTACCCTCGCCGTTGGATCGACCGCACCAACGAGGCCCGCATCGCCGACCTCGTGCCCGGTGAGGAGGCGCTCGTGCTCGTCACGGTTCGATCCGTGACGAAGCGAACCACCCGCAACCGTCGCACGATGGTCAACGTCAACGTGGGTGACGGCTCGGGGCGGATGGACCTGGTGTTCTTCAACCAGCCCTGGCGTGAGCGGCAACTCAAGGAGGGGCTTCAGATCGCGCTGTTCGGCAAGGCCGACACGTACCGGGGCGGGCTGCAGATGGCGAACCCGATCGTCGACCTGATCGGCGACCGCACCGGCAAGATCGTGCCGATCTACCCGCAGAGCGAGAAGGCGAAGCTCGACACGTGGGAGCTCGCCGGATGGATCGAGGAGGCGTTGCGACGGTCGGCCGAGCGCGGCATCGCCGACCCGGTCCCGGCCGAGGTCATCCGACGGTTGTCGCTGATCGAGCGGGGTGCGGCCCTCTGGTCGATCCACGGCCCCGAGTCGATCCGCGAGAAGGAGCAGGCCCGCCGCCGCCTCGCGTTCGACGAGCTACTGCGGGTCCAGCTCTCACTCGTGTTGCGCAAACGCGAACTCGAGCGTTCGTCGCAAGGGTTGTCGCACGACATCGGAGGCGAACTCGTCCGCCGCTTCCACGATGCGCTCCCGTACCCGCTCACCACGGCCCAGGCCCGTGCGATCGGTGAGATCGAGGCCGACCTCGCCTCGCCGCACCCGATGCACCGCCTCCTGCAGGGCGACGTCGGTGCCGGCAAGACGGTGGTCGCCGTGTCGACCCTGCTCGCCGCGGTGCAGGGCGGCCACCAGGGTGCACTGATGGCGCCGACCGAGGTGCTGGCCGAGCAGCACGCCACCGGTGTCCGCGAGATGTTGGGTGACCTCAAGGTGCCCGATCCCGGCAACCTGTTCGGCGACCGCCCGCTGCGGGTCGAGCTGTTGACCAACCGGGTGACCGGCAGCGACCGTAAGGACGTGCTCGCCGGCCTCGCGGACGGCACGGTCGACATCGCGATCGGCACCCACGCGCTGATCCAGGAGAGCGTCGACTTCGCCAGCCTCGGCGCCGTCGTGGTCGACGAGCAGCACCGCTTCGGTGTCGAGCAGCGGGCCGCGCTGCGCGACAAGTCGGCCGGTCACGTTCCCGACGTGCTCGTGATGACGGCCACCCCGATCCCGCGCACGGCGGCGATGACCGTCTACGGCGACCTCGACGTGAGCGTGCTCGACGAGCTGCCGCCAGGGCGCACGCCGATCGTCACGAAGTGGGCCAACGGGCCGCTGCTCGAGGTCGAGGTGTGGGCCGACGTACGCCACGAAGTGGGGGAGGGGCGCCAGGCCTACGTCGTGTGCCCGCTGATCGAGGAGAGCGAGAAGCTCGAGGTCGCGTCGGCCGAAGAGACGTTCGAGCGCCTCGTCCACCAAGAGCTCCAGGGCCTCCGCATCGGCCTGCTGCACGGGCGTCTGTCGTCGGCGGAGAAGCAGGAGACGATGGACCGGTTCCGCGAGGGCGAACTCGACGTGCTCGTCGCCACCACCGTGATCGAGGTCGGCGTCGACGTACCGAATGCCACGATGATGGTCATCCTCGACGCCGACCGGTTCGGCATCGCCCAGCTCCATCAGCTCCGCGGCCGCGTCGGCCGCGGTCGGCACGCGTCGACGTGCTGGCTCGTCACCCAGGAGCACGATCCGTCGGAGGGCGGCAACCCGCGCGTCGAGGCGCTGGTCGCCTCCACCGACGGCTTCGAGTTGGCCGAGGTCGACCTCGACCTGCGCGGCGAAGGCACGCTGATGTCCACCGCCCAGAAGGGGCGCAGCGACCTGAAGCTCGCATCCCTACGGAGGGATCGGGATTTGGTCGCGCTCGCACGGGACGCCGCGTTCGAGATCGTCGACGCCGACCCCGGTCTCGCGAACCACCCCGTGCTGCTCGACGAACTCGACCTCCTCTTCACCGAAGAAGACGAAGGCTTCCTCGCCAAGAGCTGAACCCGTTCATGTCGCGCTCAGTCCCGTATCGGGGACTGAGCGACACGAACGAGTGGTGTGGATGACTGGATCAGTCGTAGTACACGGCCGCGCTGTGGATTCCGACGTCGGTGCTCGAACATGTTGACCCGTCAGAGAAGACTCCGAAGGTCATGCTGTCGCCCGGCTCGAACTGACCTGTGATCGCGAGCTGCAAGGTGTCGATGTCGCGGAACACCGCGTCGAGTGAGACCGTTCCACTGCCGGTGAGTTGGGCCGGTGTCAACGACGCTCCGGTCGATGGGCGCATCACGTAGAGGTAGTTGCTCGTCAAGGTGACCGTGCAGCTCACTTGGGGCGAGAAGTCCAACTTCATGACATTCAGCACGAGTGTGAGATCGCCTCCGGTGTAGTCCGGGGGAACGACCAGGCTGGCGTCGAACCCCAGCGGTCCACCGATCGGCACATTGGCCTCCCGGTTGTCGGCGTCCTTCATCGTGTTGATGTTCACGAACTTCTGGTTCTGGATCGCAGCGTCGACTTCGGATTCGGTGTAGTAGCGGTCGTCGTGGTCGTGGTCGACGTAATAGCCGTTGATGTCGGCGAGCACGTGGACGCTGCCGGCCAGGTTGTACACGCTGAACTCCCCGTCCCCGTTGAGTGCGGAGATGACCCCGTTCGGAACGGCGGGTGCTCCGGGGACGGGGTTCATGCTCGATGCCTCGGGTCGTGTCTCGCCGGCCGCCCAGACAGTGAGGAACGTCGGCGCGGAGGCGTCGGTCGACGTCATGTTCATCGACACGGCCGTGGCGCCGGCGGGGATGCCGGTGCAGTCGCCGTTGTTCCCGGTGGCCTCGACGGTGTGGACGTCGCCCGGCCCGAGCGGGGCACTCCGGTCACCCACCTGGAAGTCCGGCCGTGTGTCGAACAACCGGCACGGCGTGATCGGCACGAACGTGACCGCGTCGGCCGGATCGGTCGCCGAGACGAGCCCGATGCCCCCGGCTCCGAGTGTGATGGCCACCGCAGCGCCAACCGCTGCCCAACGAGAACGGATCCCCGACATTGTCCCTCCATGTCCTGCCGGGCCGGCGGTGATGCCGCCCGACCGGATCACACTGCCACACTCGAGGTCGGTGGCCGAGGAACCAGACTCGTGGAGTGCGCCCGCTGTCGATCCGCCGGAGGCGAGTCGCCGCGATGTCGCACCCTCGCCGTAGGTTGGTCGTCATGCGACGGATCGAGAAGGCGGAGCGGATCGGCGAGATCCTCGACGAGATCTATCCGGAGGTGCCGATTCCGCTCGACCACACCGACCCGTACACGCTGCTCGTCGCCGTGGCGCTGTCGGCGCAGACCACCGACAAGAAGGTCAACCAGATCACCCCCGAGCTGTTCCGGGTCGCCGGCACGCCGGAGAAGATGGCGTCGCTCGACCCCGACCAGATCCTCGAACTGATCCGTGAGGTCGGCCTGGCTCCCACCAAGGCGAAGAACCTGTGGACGGCCGCCAACCAGATCATCGACGCCGGGGGAGAAGTGCTCCCCGACTGGGAGTTCCTCGAATCGCTCGCCGGGGTCGGGCACAAGACGGCGAGCGTCGTGATGTCACAGGCGTTCGACGTGCCCGCATTCCCCGTCGACACGCACATCCACCGCCTCGCCGCCCGCTGGGGCCTGTCGAACGGCACCACGGTCGAGCGCACCGAACGCGACCTCAAGGCGGTGTTCCCGAAGGAGACCTGGAACGACCGACACCTCCAGATCATCTTCTTCGGCCGCGAGTACTGCCCGGCGCTCCGGCACGACCTGCGTGCCTGCCCGATCTGCGGCTGGGCCGCCACCAAGAAGCGGATCGCGGCCGAGAGTCGCTGACCGCACCGATCGGCACGGGCCGACGACGGGCAGTTCAGGGCAGTTCAGGGTCGGGCTTCGTCGCCGCGTGCGGCGTCGTCATCGTCTTCGAGCACGAGGTCCCACCGGTCGAGGCAGTCTTCGCACCGGTAGGCGACCATGTCGCCCTCGAGCCAGATGCCGTCTTCGCGGGGCGGCGTGAGCAGGAAGCAGCGGCCACCGCAGTCGATGCACGTGATCTGGGCCGCGGGTTCGAGCATGCCCCCAGTATGCCTGCGACCGAGTGCCCCGTAGCCTGCGGGCATGCGAGTCGTTGCGGGTGAACTGCGTGGACGTCGGATCGAGGCGCCTCCGGGCACCGACACCCGGCCCACGACCGACAAGGTCCGCGAGGCCACGTTCAACGCCCTCGGCAGCCTCGACCTCGTCCGCGACGCGCTCGTCGTCGACCTGTTCGCCGGCAGCGGTGCCCTCGGCATCGAGGCGCTGTCGCGCGGTGCGGCGCACTGCACGTTCATCGAGCGAGACCGCACGGCGCTCCGCACGCTGCGCGACAACGTCGACGCCCTCGGCCTGGGCGATCGGTCCCGCGTGGTGCCCGGCGACGCGATGGTCCTGACGCGGGGCATCGTGGCCGACTTGGCGCTGGCCGACCCGCCGTACGGGTTCGACGAGTGGCCCGAACTGCTCGAGCGGGTGTCGGCCCCATTCGTCGTCGCCGAATCCGGCCGCGAGATCGCATCGATCGACGGCTGGACGGTGCAACGTTCGAAGCGGTATGGCCGGAGCTGGGTGACGTTCCTCGAACGGGACGACGCGGGCATCATTCCCCCGGTCGACCCGCGGCAGTAGCGTGTTCTCAACCATGGCAACGGTGCTGATCCCCGGCAGTTTCGATCCACTCCACCTCGGCCACATCGACGTCGTCGATCAGGCGGTGGAGCTCTTCGGCGACGTCGTCGTCGGCGTACTCGTCAACTTCGACAAGCCGTCGGGCATGTTCTCGCCCGACGAGCGGGTGGCACTGGCCGAGGCCAGCCTCGCCGACCGTCCGGCGGTCCGGGTGGAGGCCTTCGGCGGCCTCGCCGTGCAGGCGGCCGCCGACGTCGGCGCCGACTTCATGGTCAAGGGGCTCCGGAACCCCAACGATTTCGACATCGAGCAGCAGATGGCCCACATGAACCACTCGGTCACCGGCATCCGCACGGTGTTCCTGCCGTGCCGCAGCGAGCTCGGGTTCGTGTCGAGCCGCTTCATCCGCGAGATCGCGTCGCACGGGGGAGACATCGCCCACCTGGTGGCTGCCCCCGTTGCCGCTGCGCTCGCCGATAGATTCGCCCCTCCCGCCGATCGAGCGAGGCATCACTCATGAGTTACGACGACCGATACGACGATCACTACGACGAACCCGAGGCGTACGAGGAGATCGACGACGAGTACCCCGACCCCGAGCAGGGCACCGGGTACGTGGGCGACGCCGAGACGTGGCTGCGTCGGGCGATCGACATCGTCGCCAACGCTCCCACCATGCCGCTGTCGTCGTCGCCCCGTATCGACCGTGACGAGGTCGTCGAGCTGCTCGACCGGGCGCTCGCGAGCATGCCCGACGAGCTGCGCCAGGCGCGCTGGATGCTGAAGGAGCGCCAGGAGTTCGTCAACAAGACCCGCCGCGAAGCCAACGAGATGCTCGAGGCGGCCCGTGTGCAGGCCGAGCGGATGGTGCAGCGCACCGAGGTGGTGCGGGCCGCCGAGTCGCGTGCCCGCCAGGTGATCGAAACCGCCGAGTCCGACTCCCGTCGCCTCAAGCTCGAGACCGAAGACTTCCTCGACCAGCGTCTGGCCAGCTTCGAGATCCTGCTCGACAAGCTCGGCAAGACCGTCGGTGCCGGCCGCCAGAAACTCTCGATCGGCAACGCCGGTGAAGCGCTCGATCTGGAAGAGATCGAAGACGTCGACGATCCCACCAAGGGCTTCTTCGACCAGGACCGCTGAGCGCCATGTCGGCCGCACCCCTCTACGCGCTGCGCGTCAACGCGCGCGAGCTGCTGCGCGTACCCGGCTCGGTTCGGCACGTCGACGAGGCCGTCGACGCCACCGACCTCGGCGTGTCCGACGAACGGATCACCGGGCCGATCGGCGTCGATCTCCACGCGGTGTCGAGCATCGACGGCATCGTCGTCAGTGGCACGATCTCGATCCCTTGGGCCACCGCCTGCCGGCGGTGCCTGACCGACGTCACCGGCACCGCCGTCGTCGACGTCGACGAGATCTACCAGGACGACGTGACCGACGAGGAAGCCTTCCCGATCGAGGGCGACCAGATCGACCTCGCACCGCCCGTTCGCGAGTACGTGCTGATCGAGTTGCCCGACGGTCCGCTGTGTCGTGACGATTGCGCCGGGATCTGCCCGGTGTGCGGCATCGACCGCAACGAAAACACGTGCGAGTGCGACACGACGGTGCGCGACGAGCGGTGGGCGGCACTCGACGACCTGCGTCTCGACGAATAGGGTGCGAACGTCGTCATTGTCGGCGACGTTCGTTCTGCGCCGAAGCGCCGATAGTCTGGCGCAGCCGTTCGTGCGATCGTACGAACACGTCTTGATCTCTCGATAGCTGGAGTCCCATCGTGGCTGTTCCCAAGAAGAAGAAGTCGAAGTCGAAGAGCCGCAGCACCCGCGCGGCTGCCTGGAAGCTCGATGCTCCGTCCCGCAGTCTCTGCCCCCGTTGCGGCAACGCCAAGCTGCCGCACGTGGTGTGCCCGTCCTGCGGCACGTACAAGGGCCGCGTCGTCGTCGACGTCGGCTGAGCCGGAGTACGTCGCTGAACATGTTGCCCATTGCGGTCGACGCAATGGGTGGCGACCACGCCCCCGACGCGATCGTCGCCGGGGCGCGCACCGCCGCTGCATCCGGGACACCCGTCGTTCTGGTCGGTCCTGCCGACCTCGGCGACCGGGTCGACATCGGTGATCTGCCCTTGATCGTCGCGTCCGAGGTCATCGAGATGGACGAAGACGGCGGCAAAGCCGTGCGTCGCAAGAAGGACTCCACGCTCGTCCGCGCCGCCGAGGCCGTGCGCGACGGCGAGGCATCGGCCATGATCTCGGCCGGCAACACGGGGGCCACCATGGCATCCGCGCTGTTGCGAATGGGTCGCATCAAAGGCGTCAAGCGCCCGGCGATCGCCACGATCATCCCCGTGCCCGACGGCGCACCCACCGTGCTGCTCGACGCCGGCGCCAACGCCGAAGTGCAGGCCGAGTTGCTCGTGCAGTTCGCTCAGATGGGCTCGATCTTCTCCCGCCACCGATTCGACCTCGAGTCGCCCACGATCGGACTGCTGTCGATCGGCGAGGAGCCGGGCAAGGGCGACACGCTTCGCAAGGAGGCGTACCCGCTGCTCGTCGAGGCCGCCGAGGGTGGCGCGCTGAACTTCATCGGCAACGTCGAGGGCCGCGACGTGATGTCCGAAACCGCCGACGTCATCGTCACCGACGGGTTCACCGGCAACGTCGTGCTCAAGACGCTCGAGGGTGGCCTCAAGACGATCGTCAACGCTCTGTTGGGTGCGTTCGGTTCCGACCCGTCGTACAAGCCGCACGCCGACGCATTGATGCCGGCACTGTTGCCGCTGTACGAGATGCTCGACCCCGAGACCTACGGCGGCGCCATGCTGCTCGGCGTCGACGGGGTGTGCATCATCTCGCACGGCTCGTCGAGCGAGCGGGCGATCGTCAACGCCATCAGCGTGGCCCGTGAGATGGTCGAGGCCGACGTCGTCGGCGAGATCACCACCGCGATCCGGCCGCCCGTCGTCGAGACGCTCGAAGGTCTCGACGCCGACGGCGGCTGACGCCGACCCGCCCGGCCCGGCGACCTGGCAACCCGGCTTCAGGTCCCGACGCGCCGGGCGCGCAGCACGACGTCGTCCACGTGATGTGACGCCGCAGCGTGACCCGGGGGCCGGCTCCGACGCACGTGCACCTCGATGTGCCAACCCGGGGCATCAGAGATCGCCGCGGCGACGTCGTCGACCGTCACATAGGCGTCGGCGTCGAACATCCGGCTGTGCCGACTGGTGTCGACCGGCCGGCGCATCGGCTCGAGGTCGTGTCCGACGACGAGCAGTGTGCCGCCCGGTGCGACCGCGCCGAGCATGTTGGCGATCGCTCGCCCGTCGGGGGTGCGAGGGATCGATGCGTAGTGGGCGGTGACGAGGTCGAACGTGTCGTCGCCGAACGGGTCGAGGGCGTTGGCATCGGCGTGCAGGTACTCGATCGTCACGCCGCGGCGGGAGGCCTCGGCTGCGACCTGGTCGAGCCCCTGCCGGGAGATGTCCGACGCGGTGACCTGCCACCCGTGGCTCTCGAGCCAGAGCGCGTCGCCGCCCTCGCCGGCCCCGATGTCGAGCGCACGGCCGGGCGTCATATCGGTCACCTCGTGGACCAGCGAGCCGTTGGCATTTCCGCTCCACATGCGCTCGCCGCGGTAGCGGCGGTCCCAGTCGGCCTCGTTCGCCGTCGACCGCCGGACGGCATCGAGGTCGTCCTCGACCAGGCTGAAGCCGATCATGGCGCCGACCCAGCTGCCGTCGGCCGCTGCGGCGAGCACCTGCTGCCCGGGATTCGTGACATTGCCGGCGGCGTAGAGCCCCGGCACCGACGTCAGTCCGGTCGGTGACGTCTCGACGATCTCCCCGAGCCCGGACTCGTGCAGCACGGGCACGATGCCGATCGACGAGAACGCGTCGGCGCGCGGCCGAAAGCGCGGGCCGACGGCGACCGCGTCGGCGTCGAGTCGTTCGCCCCCGACCAGCTCGACCGATGCGAGGCGGCCGTCGTCGGCGGACACGATGCGCTCGACACGTTC